>CALBLM010000274.1 GCA_937895695.1 uncultured Megasphaera sp. | reverse complement strand
ATTTTGGCTGATTGTTACTGGTTTTACCGTATATGCCTTGGCATCAGGTCCTCCCAATGTCTTGGACTGGGTATATCCGAACGAATTGTTCCCAACGGAAATTCGTGCTGCCGGTGTGGGTATGGCAACGTGTATTAGCCGGTTTGGCCCAATTTTAGGTACCTTTGGATTACCCTATTATTTAGAAATGTTTGGTATTCAAGTGACGATGCTTACGATGGTTGGCATTATCGTATTTGGCTTAGTTATCTGCATTCTGATGGCACCGGAAACACGGGGGCTGAATTTAGCAGAAGCAAGTGGTGCCGTACCTATCGGCACGGAAGAAAAACGAAAAGCCGAACAGATATAACATCGTATTTCTAACTGACATAGTTGATTCATTGTGAATAGAATTGTTTGTAATGAAACGCTAACACCCTAAGATGCTTTTGATTTTGAATGCTTCTATTCACAGTTTATATTATTACTTAGTATACATGTAAAAAGAAAGTAGGTTGATACTTATGTTAACAAATGAATTGCCAAAAATTATAACAAAGACCGTTCCTGGCCCGAAAGCGGCAGAAATTATTAAAGAACGTGAAATCAATACACCCGATGCCATTCACTGCAGCTATCCTGTTGTCATGGATGAAGCACAGGGTGCGATCATCAAAGACGTAGATGGTAACTTATTTCTTGACTGGATTGGCGGCGTTGGCGTATTAAACGTAGGTCATTCCCATCCAGAAGTCGTTGCGGCCGTCAAAGCACAGGCAGATAAATATATGCACGGCATGTTCAATGTTGTTACCCATGAAGGCTATGTAAAATTAGCGGCTGAAATGAACAAACGCGTTCCCGTTCGCGGCGAACAGAAACAGACAATGTTTGTGAATAGCGGTGCTGAAGCAGACGAAAATGCAGTTAAGATTGCCAAAGCCTATACAAAACGCCCGAATATCGTCGTATTCTCCGGAGCATTCCACGGTCGTACGGTCATGACCATGGCGATGACCGCTAAGAAAGCATATGCCAAAGGCATGGGCCCATTCCCTGATGGTGTATATCGTGCAAAATATCCGTACATCTATCGCCGTCCGGAAGGTATGTCGGAACAGGAATATTTAGATGAATGTATCCAAAGCTTGTATGAAGTATTTGATGAAGCATCACCGGCACAGTATGTGGCAGCTGTTGTCTTGGAACCGTTACAGGGTGAAGGTGGTTTTATTCCGGCTCCGATTGAATGGGTGAAAAAACTGCGTGAAATTTGTGATGAAAATGGCATTCTTATGATTGCTGATGAAGTACAGTCCGGCTTTGGCAGAACAGGCCGTCTCTTTGCTTCCCAGTACTGGCAGGAAGCCGGCGTAGAACCGGATATTATTTCTTCTGCTAAATCTATTGCCGGCGGTGTACCTCTCAGCATGGTTTGCGCTCGCAAAGAAATTTATGATGCTGTTCCGCGCGGCACCATTGGCGGTACCTTTGGCGGCAATGCCTTAGCTTGTGCAGCTGGCTTGAAAGTGTTGGAATTGATGGATCGCGATCACTTGCCGGAACGCTCTTTGGAAATTGGCAAAAAATATATGGATACCGTCAAATCTTGGCAGGTTAAATATCCGGTTATTT
>CALBLM010000273.1 GCA_937895695.1 uncultured Megasphaera sp. | reverse complement strand
ACCTCCGCTTGCTCTCAAAGTAGAGCCAACTTGACTTAACTTAAAATCATAAAACGTCGGTCTTGCATATATAAGCGGTACATTATTACCGCCCGTGCCCATCCTGTGTACCAATGTTTGTACTACACCGATATTTTTTCTAATTACATCGCACGGGTGCGTTATGTCGAACACGTTCTCGTCAACGCTTGCATTAATCGCATATCTAGCATTACATTTTTTTCTTGGCTCTGTTCAATATTCCTTGACAGGCTTTCCGGCTTAAATAGTATTTCTTCGGTGCGTCCTTTTGTATAATCGACGACAAGGAAGATTCTACGGCGACGTTGGGCGACTCCCCAATACTGGGAATCCAGTGTTCTCCACGTGATATTACACTTGTCGCTTCTAACCATTCCTGCATTTGCCCATTTTCCGTATCTAGGCATTGGAATACTGGTTTCTGTGAGCGTTTCAAGCACGGTTTGAAAATCAGCCCCTCGATTGGTTGAGAACGCTCCTGGTACATTTTCCCAAATAACGATTTTTGGATACAATTCGTGGTATCTTGTTTGTATTTGTCGAATAATTTCTGTTGCTCGTAAAAATAATCCACTTCTTTTTCCTGCAAGTCCTTCTCTCCTCCCCGATATGCTTAAATCTTGGCACGGACTACCCATTGTTACTATATCGACTGGCGGAATTGCACCGCCGTCGATCTTAGTAATGTCTCCAAGTTGTTCCGTAGCCGGAAATCTAATTTTAGTTAAAGCGTTCGCAAATTTTTCTATTTCACTTGCCCATATCGGAGTTATTCCTGCACGCTTTGCGGCTATTTGCCAACCTCCGATGCCATCGAATAAGCTTCCCAGTGTTATCATTTTTCATCCCCCTTATTTTGGAATAATGCATTGCCACCAGTTCCTATCAAGCTTTTGTACTGCCATTTTCCATCGTCCTTTCTTTTACATAGATTTCAATTAAAACGGGATTTCTTCATTTGTATATTGTCCCATGTCATTAAATCCGCTTCCGCTTTGCTTTTGGTCTTTCGGCACGTAATCGCGGTATGCCAGCGAGATGACATTCGCCAAAACAGATATGTATGTCTTTTTTTGCCCATCTTTTTCTATATTTTGTATTTTTAATTTTCCTTCGACATGTACCCATTGTCCACTCGTCAGCGTGCTTGCATTTTCTGCCAGCGTCTGAAATGCTACGACCGGAATCCAGGTTGTTGCTTCCTGCCAATCCCCGTTTTTGTCCTTGTAATTTTCACTACATGCAACGGAAAACCGTAAATATGCCGTTCCCGCTTTTGTATATGATAGATTAACTTCTTTTCCTACTCTTCCTAAAAACGTACACCGGTTAATGCTCTTCATTTGTAATTTCTTCCTTTCATAATGTCATGAAAACAAATGTGCTCGTTGCTTTTATTTAACACGCCCGAATACATCAATCTAATGCAATGTTTATATCTCAAACGCTTTGGCAGCTGCCACAACGCTTTTATCCTCATCTTTTTTCTCGTGTTCATTTGTTACGCTCCTTTATGTATATTGCATGCCGCGGGCCAATATCCACTTTCCCGTGTTTCGTTTCGTATTCATCGAGAACGGGAAATTGTACGTTGCATTCTCGTTGCAGGCATTTCATGAAATCGTATATTGTCAGCTCATTTTTCCGAATTAAATATTCGTACAATTTTAGCTTTTCCATAATTTTAAGAATGTCGCATTTTTCAAAATCATACCGAAACGCTGCTTTATAGATAATAACGATGATAGAGCCTATTATCATATCCTGCGCGTTTCTTTTTAATTCCATGTTTTGCGTGTTGTGCGTCAATTTTTTTTCTAATGTTTCGGCTAATTTACATACCAGTAAATGATTATAACCATTTTTTTCAATTTTATTTTTCCATCTCATTAAAAATCCGCTGTCTTCATTTTGTACGCCGTCTATATCATCTCCTATTTTTTCAAGCCGTCTTTCGCCAAATCTAAATTTAAAATCCATATCATGTAACGCTTGGAAAACCAAAGCTCCTGCCCAATCTATACTCTCATCAATAATATCCCGCTGTTTAAGCCACTTCATTTTTCCAAATGTCCCGGATAAATTGTAAGATAAGCAATTTATCATTAATTTTCACCTCGGATAATGTCGTTTGCAGCTTTGCGCAATCCTTGAGCAATTTCAAAACGTTCATCAATGTTTAAATTTTTCCCAATATTGACGATAGGATTTAGCATTAAATTTAAGATTTCAAATTCTTCTCCTTTGTTGATTCCTGCGAATACAGCGGGAACCTTTTCGTTTACAAGCACAATGGAAGAGATATTCTGATTAATTAAATTCTGAACATATTCGATAAGTTTTTCTGTTTCTGTTGTCATTTTTATTATTCTCCTTTTTTGTGTCGTTTTTTTTGCATGGTCTAAGTTTTTGCGTTTTCTGCAACAACTGTTATTCTTCGTACTCCCGCAATGACGGGCCGCTAAATACCAGTAATTTGTTTGTCGATTTCAAGCGATCAAAAATACGGAGCTGGTATCTATCCAAAATGTCCTTTGGTGGCAGGTTGCTTGTAATAATTGTTGCTTTCATGCGGTTGTACCGCTCGGCAATAATCGCATCCACTTTCGCTTGGATAAACGTGTGGTCATATTCCGCCCCCAAGTCGTCAAGAACCAACAACGGCGTATTCCGTATTTTGTTTTCAAAGTTCATGAGCCCGCCGTCGTGACGCTCCCGCATACTGTTCAGCGTATCTAGGAGGCTCACCATTGGGATAAAGTATCCTTGCCCTTTCTTTTCCAAATAAAATCTTAGTACAGCAATAGCAAGCGTAGTCTTCATTGTCCCTACACCGCCCAGAAAAATTAGTCCCTGTCCCTTCTGAACGTGTTTTTCTATGTTTTGAATGTAATCGCACACGATAGAGAAGTTTTGAACCGCTACAGCTGGAATACCACGTTTTTTTATATTATCTATCGTGACATCCCAAAACCGCTTATAAATTCCGTGTTGCTCTAAAAATTCACGGCTACATGTAGTCGTCCCAGTTGTCGGATACTTGGCTCCAGTCTGTAAGGATTTTGTTTTTTCTTTTATCAGTGCAATCTTTTTTCTGAACTCCTCGACTCCGGTTCCCATTTGCTGCATATTCATCACCTCCAAACGGATTGGATTTTTTGCGTCTCAAAATTCCTTCGACGTATCTCAAATTACGAACGTTGCTTTTTACTGCAATTTTCATTGCATCCAGCAGCATGTCTTTTTTAAATTCATCCAGCAGGGATAAAAGTGTTTCGCTTTCAAATGAACTAATGTCCGGATGGAAGTTGTCTTGAAAAAATTGAATGATTTCTTTTGTATCAGAACGTTCAGGATTTTCGACTTCATCCCCGCTACTATTATTAATATATTTACTTTCCTTTACTTTACTTTGTTCGAAAATGTCTGCATTTTTACCTAAATTGTTGACATCATGTATACATTTCTCTGAAAAATGTATACATTTTTGAAAAGAAGGCGCACTTGAACAAGCCCTGCTGATTTTTAAATTTTTAAATTCAGACGAATCAACAAGCAAATACTGTTCATCCATCTCAATTTGTTTCCTTCTCGAACAGGCTTTTAAATATCTTGTCTGTATGCTGCGTGATGTAAGAATCGAGAACGAGTCAAAAATGGTTTTATTAAAAAATCCACGTCGGACCAATTCATACACGACATCATTCACTAAGCCAGGGGAAAATTCTTTTCCCGCAACTTTCGCAAATAAGCATGCCGAATCTTCATCCCACTTTATGAAGTACCCGTTACGATAAATCTTTGTCAATAGACGTATCGCACATACTTCTCCTTTGATGCCAAAACGAGCAGATATAAGTTGAATTTTTTCATCTTCGAAAAAGTCAACATCGAAAGGGAAATAATCGATTCCTCTCTTCATGTTTTTTACCTCTCGCAGGTATCACAGACACGCGAAGCAATTAGTATACACAATAACGGCTTTTGCATGCCTGTATAATCTTGCCCCTCATTCGCTAAGCCATTTGAAAAAATGTCAAGCAACTTTCGCAAACAGGTTATTACATTCAACAAATAATAGTCGGTACTCCGGTAACTTTCTCAACCGTTTTCCTAAATCCGTCCGCGTCGCCGTTGTCATCGCTCATATGCAATAAATATATTTCCCGGCAGCGCGATAAATCGCATTCTATAAGCCATTCAAGGAGCGTTTCCAGTGCTAAATGACTATGTGTGATACGATTCAAAAGTTTTTTATTTGCTCCTGACCATATCCGCCTTTTTAATATCTCATACGAGTGATTGCACTCGATGCAGATTGTTGTCAAACCGTTAACAATATCATCTAAAAAATACGTGTCGGTTGCATATAGTAATGCGTCACCGTCTGTATCCTGTAAAATACACCCGCACGGTTCGCGTGCGTCGTGATGTGTTGCAAACGGAATCATTGATACATCATCTGATACTCTAATTTGTGTACCCGGATGAATAATTTCCACCTTGTTTTTGTCAATTCCCAATGCATCGGCGGTTCCTGCTGTCATGTATGTTGGGATTCCCCTTTTAATGACTTCGGCAACGCTCTTGCAATGGTCTTGATGTTCGTGTGAAACAAAACACCCGTCTATTTCGCTTAATTTAATACAGCTCATTAATTTATTTTTGCTAATCCCGCAGTCCAGCAGGATTTTTGTATTTGCCGTTGCGGCAGTGTAGAGGTTTCCACGACTGCCGCTGGCAAATGATGTAAACGTAATCATTTCTACGCCCAATCCGGTTCGTCGAATAACTCTTCTTTGGGTTCTTCTTTATGATTCGGCGTTTCCTGTTTCGGCTGTGGTACTTCCGGACGAGGTGTTTCCGGAATATCCGGTTCTCCTTCATCGTCAGGAATGGGGTGGACGTCAATAGTTTTTGTATTTGCATTCTTTTTAATTTCATCCGTAGGAATATCCAGCTGTTCTTCGTGGCTGTCTTCCACTTCGTCGCTGCTCATCAGCCCCATGCTGATTTCCGGTGCCGTCGTGCGAATCAGGAAAGCGGCTGCACGATAGCGAAGCATCAATTCCGGGATTGTTCTCCATTTGCTACCGTTTTTGTTATACCAGCCTTCGGCCTTTGCCATTTCAATAGTAACAACCGGCCCTTCCAGTGCTTGCCCGGTTCGAAGGTCTGCGCTGATAGCCTGCATTCCCCATGTATTCGTATTTTTTTTACCAACTTCGCGGTATGTAATCGGCTCGAATCTTCCACACTGGTTAAATGTCGAGATTAAAAATTTACTCGACCAAGACGGAGTTCCATATACGATATATAAGTTTTGCATAACCATCAGCGGGGATGCTTTAAGCCGCCCGGCCATTTCAATGGCTATCGCACAGTCTGACACGTTATTTTTAAATTTATCCGGAACGATTGTGCTTTTGGAAAACAGCGTCGCAATCCGCTGCAAGGATTCGAATCCCTGCACCGTCCCGAATCCCGGAACAATAGCCGTTTCCTCCTGTTTTACTGCTAAATTATTTTCCATTTTTTATTCTCCTTTCGTAATGCAGACACCTTTTAAATTAGATTTAATTTGAAGCTCATCGTTTGAAACGGTTAAAAGAATCATTTGATTTATACCGCCATCAAGAACGTTGTTGACGCTTTCGCAGTTATCGACAAACACCGGAGCCGATACATCGTAGAATTTACTAAGTGCATCGACAATATCGATATTCGTATTGACCCGGCTTGCGTGATTGCTTGCCCGGTCAATCGGTATTCCGTCTTTGTCGAGTACTTCGCAACATTCTTTTATACCGCCGTTTATTTGCGGCTGGTACATTGAAAATTTTGCAAACTTAAACTTTTCAGCAATCCGTGTTTTCATGTCATCGACGATTTCCTTGATGATGTTTTCCATTTCTTTCTTGATTTCCATCAAGTCGTCATATTGTGCAGACAATGTTTTTTGCTGTTGTTTTAAATCTTCTATACGCGCCTGCATGTCGTCGTATACTTTTGATTTTGCAAGCAAATCCATTTTCTTTTCTATCTCTGCGTCGATTGCGTGCATGGCATTGATAAGGTTTTCCTTGTCATCGCCTGCCTTTATATTGCTTTCGGCGTAGTCTTGCATTTTCTTTACAAGCTCTTGGATTTCATTATTCAATCCAACGAGCTTGGTATTTAATTCAAGAATTTCTTTTGTACTTTCGATAGGCTTCTTTTCTTCCTCTTGATACTTCGCAATATCTGTATCAGCTTTTGCACTTTCTTCTTCCAGCTCTTTGATTTTTTTATATGATTCCTGCATGAGTTCGTGGAGCTTTTTCCCACGGTCGCCGATTGACTTTAGCCTTTCAGCTTTATCAAAATTAAAGTTTTCCTTGGCTTTATCAATCATATCTTTCGGAAGTATCTGCCCGCATGTCGGGCAAGTATCCGATCCGCTGTATTCTGATTTTTTCACTGCAACCCATTTTGCGAGCATTTCATCCTTAATTTTCGAATTTGCTTGCAGACTGCTTTGTTCATAGCGCAACTGATTGACAAGTGCTTTTTTCTTGTCCTGTGCGCTTGCAAGAGATGCGGCTATTTTCTGCAGTTGATTGTCTTGCAGTGTAACAATCAACTTTTTTGTGTTTTCCGCTTCGTTTTGTTTCCGCCTGCATGTAACTTCAAGTTCTGCCACTTTGTCATCAACGGAGTACGTCGAAACTTTCATACGAAGCTTTTCTTTGTCTGCATTCAGACTATCAATTTTTTCTTTCAAGCCGACCGTTTCAATTTTTTCCGGCATGGATTTTTTTATTTCATCAATCCGCACCGGGATTTCATCAAGCTGCCCGTTTATCCCGGATAGCTGTTTATTGACAGCATCCAGTGATGAATTTAAATCACCGTATGTATTTAAATATTTTTGAATACAGTCCGGATATTCAATTTCTTTTCCTTCTCCGACAATCTGCATCAGCAACTGCCGTTTTTTCTTGGTTTCCATCTCTGTAAATGTATGCGGTCTTGCGAGCATCGGCAGTACATCACCGTGAATGGATTTTAATTCTTTGTCATATCCTGATTTAGTACATGACATACCATCTAAAAAATATGTTGTTTTGTGTCCGGAAAATGTCTTGTTGGCACTGCCACGGACTTTCTTCCAAACTTCTTGGAACGCCTTTTTGAAAGTTTTTTGTGTTCCGTTACAATCCATCGTCATTTCGACGGTATGTTCTTCTCCATTGTCTACGACTGGATTTCCGTTTTCGTCGATGCGTTTAATAATTTCATCAATATTCCTGCCTTGCTCATAGCTCTTGCCATTGATGAGCCATAAATACGCATCGACTATTGACGTCTTACCAGTTGCGTTCTTTCCGGTGATTTCACAATTTGCACCAAGGAATGCGACTTGTAAATCCTTGATTCCTTTGAAATTGTGAATTTTTAATGATAACAATCTTGTTCTATACATAATTTTGTTGTCCTTTCTCGAACGATTTCATGTATTCCAAAGCAAATAGCCGTTCGTTATCGGGGATTGAAATATAATCCCCTTCGCTGTTATTGCGAACCAGTACGACATCGCCACAAATAATATCTCCGTAAAAGAAGAAATTCGGTTGTAAATTTTTTACCTTCCCTTCTTCGTTTACGACTAAATCATATTTCCCTTGGTCGTCAGCCGGTACGCCTTGGATGACCCCACCAACTAAATGTCGGAGGCTTTCCAACAACGTGTTTTTGTTCACTTCATGTAGCGTCGGCTTTTCACCGACTTTCTTCAAAACAACAATCATTCAATCGCTCCTTATTTAATAATTAATTTTTGCCCCGGTACGATATGTCCGTTCTTGATTCCGTTGTCATCAGCAATTTTTTGGTACACCGGACGACAATCTTTTTCTTCGCCAACAATCTTTTTGGATATGTTCCATAAGGTTTCTCCCTGTTGAACTGTGTAAGTTGTTGGCTTGATTTCCGTCGTCGGTGTGCTGCTTGCATAACAACCGCCAATCAAGACAGCGGCACCAAAGGCAATCAACAACAATCTTGAAACGCCTAAATGTTTAATTTTTCTTTTTGCCGTGCAATCCATTTCAGCGGTATACACTTCGGGATTGTAACGGCTGTTTACCCATTCCGGCACGCTGTGTTTCATCCGTATATCCTTTCTAAAAAATATTTTTTTGGAATTTTTCCTGCAACAATCAAGTAACCGTTGCTTTCCAATTCCTTATTTAATTTTCTGATTGTTTGATAGGCTTTCGACTTTCCGACGCCTAATATTTCACAGACGTCATTTACGTCTAAAAATCTCTTTTCCCTCGTATTCATCTACTAACCTCCCGTGAAAAAATAATATCTTTTTTCTTACTTAAACTAGCGATATTATTTAACATATAATTTCATGTCTAAATACCTTGCAATTTTTTCTAGAGTTTTAACTCCTGGGTTAACTTGGTGATGCAATGTACAATATACATGCCGATAGCTAAGACCAGTTGCTCTTGCTAGTTTATCGACTGAAATCTTTTTCTTTTTTCTTTGCTCATTTAATTTGTCAATTATATCCATAGGCTATTTTCACCTCAATTATATTATATACGATTATGTATAATTTGTAAATATTTTTATGTGCAATTTTATATACTTTATTATATATTTTTATCTATTTTTTACTTGTTTTATATGATATTATTATTATTTATAGGGAATATTAAGGAGAGTAAACTATAATGTTTGATGTTGGCTTGCGATTAAAACAAATACGTAAAGAACGTAATATAAAACTTGTTAATCTCGCACACGATAGCGGGATTAGCCAACCATCACTATCTAATGTAGAAAACGGTAAAAAATCGTTGTCTATTGAAACACTAGAAAAAGTATGCAATGCCCTTGGTGTTTCGCTTAGTGAGTTTTTCTCACCACAAAAAACTGAATTACCACCCAAGCAATACGAACTTTTACAGGCTACTAAAAATTTTAGCGATGCACAGCTTGGCAGCTTAATCACCTTTATTAATAGTTTGAAAAAATAATATTGCATCCATCTCCTTTCTCGTGCTATAATACATATGAAGTTTTGTTTCTCCTTTCGGGAAAATATTTCCTTATCTTTACAAAACTTTCAAAACAACAATCCAATTGAAGATTTTCAGAAATTCACCGTCGGAACGCTGCTGACGGTGTTTTTCTTTTCCTCGAAAATCTCCATCAAATGGAGATTGTACCGCACATCCAATTCCATCAGCAGGTTCAACGTGACGTTCATTCGGTCCGCCAGCTTCTCGGCGGTTTGAATGAGCGTCTTTTTGTCGTCCTCTGTCAGATCGTCATAACTGTTTTTATTAAACAGAAGCGACGGCAGGGCGTTCATCGCATCATCTGCGATTCCGTCATATATTTTTAGCTCTTCGACTCTTGCCATAATATGGCGGTCGCTTTTCCGATATTGGAACAGCCGGAAAAGCCCTGTTCCCTGTAACGCCATGCATGCCGCGGCAATGACGTTGGTTTTGGAAAAGCTTCGCATCGTTGCTGCTGGGATTTGCCTATCGCCGGTAAGCGTCGCATAAATTGATGATGCTTTTACGCCGCTGTCTGCTGCAATTGCTTTCACTGGTTCGCCGCTACGTTCAATGGCGACGCTTACCATGTCGGCAAGTTCCCGATTCTTTTCCCGTGTTTTAAATTGTTTGTATTTCATTTCCTTATTTCCATCCTTTCTGTTTTTCCATTCATCAAGCAAAGAGTAATATTCTTTGCTTGCCTACATGTATTTGTTATCGTCTATTCCCATTTTTATGTGCTGCTTCAATCATTTTTTCAGTTAACGTCATTTTGTTCCTCCTTTTGTATACTTTTGTATAAAATTTTTTATAATTTTTCACGTACCTACACGCTATAATGTATAGTATATCCTACCTTTTAAGGCGCAACAATTTATCTACCGGACACTTTAAAATGTCCGATAATTTAATTATTCTAGACGTCTTAGGAAATAGTACGCCGTTTTCCCAGTGGGATACTGCTACCCGGCTAACTCCAAGCATTTTTCCTAGAGTTTCTTGAGTAATTCCTCTTTTTACTCTATATTTTTTTATAATATTTTCTTTATCCTTCAATAAACCATCTCCTTCTTTTTATGCGTAAGTAAAACTTACTACATGTATAGTATACAATAGTTTATACTTACTGTCAAATGTTTTTTGTATATTTTCGCTTACGTTTACTATAAAAAATGCTTACTGTATAATAATTTTGTAATTAAAAAATACATGTAATATATATAATGCATGTATGAAAAAATACGAGGTATAAAAATGACAAAAACGACCGGTCAAAGAATTAGAGAATTGCGTAAGGAACGGGATATATCACAGCAAGAGCTGGCGGATACTCTCGGCATCAACCGCGTATCTGTCGCGCAATGGGAAAAAGGCACGACAAAACCGAATTTCAAGCGGATAAAGATGCTCTCTGAAATATTTAATGTTTCCGCAGATTATCTATTATGCAATTCCGATGTTAAGAAAGAGATAAAAGGAAAAAATGAACCGCAAGATTTAATTGTCGATGTTGATGATTTTTTAAAGCATGCCCGTTTTCGCTGCGATGGTGTAATTTATAACCTGTCCGACGAAGATCGGCAGTTATTTAAAAATGCTATAGAAATGGGGTTGATTACGGCAAGAGAAAAAGAAAACAAACGTAAAAAACAAAGAAAAATCAAGAAAAAATAAGGAGATGCTATTTTGTGGTTGACAGTGAAATTTATCAAAAAGTTTTTCATCTAGTCGCCAGCCTAAAAACAAATAATCCATTTTTAATTGCAAGGGGGCTAGACGTCGCAGTTCTATATGAGCGGCTGCCAAAAACGCTGAGGGGCTTTGTTATGCAGCCGTTTGACAATAATTTTGTAACTGTTATCAATACATCGATAAATAAATCAGAATACAATATAGTTTTGGCCCATGAAATCGGACATATCGTCCTTGGCCACGTCCCGAGAATGGGACTTGAAGCGGATTCAGTGTACAATCAAGAAACTGATATAGAAACGGAAGCAAATTTATTTGCTAAATATCTTTTTGAGATGAAAGAAGGTGTGATATGAAAAAGATTGTTTTATTATTCGGAATTTTCTTCTGCATGTTCTCATCCGTCTTTGCTGTGAACCACACGGATTGGAATAATAAAGAACGTTGGTATTGGGTTGTATCAACCAAAGAATCAACAATGTACGTAGATAAACTCAATTTGCAGTATGACGCTGCAACAGATACTGTTATATTTTATACGCTGGAAGTATGGCCTGCAGAAAAAACAAGGCAGATTGCAAAATCAAGAATAAATTTTACTAAAAACACGTATCAAGATTTATCAGCGCGCACTTTTAAAAGCGACGGCACAATAAAATACTGGAAAACAGAAAAACCGTATGATATATATCCCGGGACGGGTGCCGAACAAATCTCATATGTCGTCAGCAACTTAGTCGGCAGAGATGAAAAACACGCTGAATATGACGATATGAAAAACAATCACGGACATATTGCATATTAAAAAAAAGGAGAAACAAAAATGGATTTAGGAAAATTAATGGAAAAAATTTCTACATTTCATGATGCAAAAGACATCAAAAAGCAGGAAGAAATGCTGAACGAATTTGCCCAGCTCGCAGGAGACGATGAAATTTTATTGAATGCCGTAACCGGAAAAAACAAAGGCGATGCAATGCCCGGCATTTTGTTTACTACAAATAAAAGAATTTGCTATATTTCGCAAAGTTTTTTCCTGAAGAAAATATCAGTAAATAATATACCAATTGATAAAATATCATCTATCGAGTATCGCAAAGGATGGATGTTTTCTAAAATTTTGATTTATACAGCAAATGCAGCTATGCAGATAGAACAGATAAACAATGATGAAGCTCCCAAATTTTGCAATCAAGTAAAAAAATCTATGGAAGCTTTAACGCCGCAAGCATATCAAGCCCCGCCGATGTATCAACAGCCACAGGAAACACCGGCACCACAGCAAAAAGATTTTATACATGAATTGAAGGAATTGGGACAACTTCGGAAAGACGGAATTATTACAGAAGAAGAATTTAAGCTTGCTAAAGAAAAGCTGTTGAGATAAAGAAAAAGAGCGATACTTTTTAGTATCGCTCTTTTAGTAATGAAATAATGAAGTGCCTTAATGATTAGATGAAATTTGAGGTGCGGAAATCATTTCCATGCATATTATAACATATTTCCCGCACATATTAAAGATTTAGTATAAAAAACAAATGATTTTTATACTAAATGTATTATAACCACGTTGATTTTATACTACATTTTGTGAGGTGAGCAACATGCCGGCATATTTTGACGAAAAGAAAAAAACTTGGTATGTAAAATTTAGATACAGAGATTTTACCGGGAAACTCAAAGATACAACAAAAAGGGGTTTCAAGCGCAAAAAAGATGCTTTGCAGTATGAAATTAATTTCAAACAGGCGCACAACGGAGATTTTTCAAATCTCCCGTTTTCAGTAATTACAGAAAAATATTTGCAGCATCAAGAAATCACTGTTAGAAAAACGACGTTTAGAAATATCAGAAATATGATAAATAAATACATTCTCCCATTTTTTGGTAATCTAACAATATCGAAAATATCCGTTCGCGAGATCATCGAATGGCACGACAACTTTTTATTGAGAGGCGGTTTTGCACCGACTACAATAAAAACAATAAACGGCAGGCTTTCCGCAATTTTTAATTATGCCAAAAAATATTACAAGCTAAAAGAAAATCCTGTTATTTTAGCCGGCCCGATCGGGTCTTTAAAAAGAAAAGATGAGTACACGATATGGACGATAGAACAATTAGAATTGTTTTGTAAATCGTTTGAAAAACAATTTCCTGTACACGCTCTCGCCTTCCGCATATTATTTTATCTCGGTCTCCGTCCCTCTGAACTCCTCGGGCTTACACCAGCCGATATAGATTTTGAGCAAAATACGGTGTCGATTAACAAATCATATCATGGCGAAGGTGGCGGCTATTTTGCTGATACTAAAAATCCGTATTCAGTACGTAAAATTGTTTTTCCTTCTTTTTTGCGTGACAATCTGATGAAAATTGTCGAAAAAACAAATAAAGTTGATACGGGAAGATTATTTTATATAACAGAAGGTTCACTATATTCATTCCTTGTTCGGCATTCAAAAAAACTAAGTCTACCAGTCATACGATTATATGATTTGCGCCACTCCCATGCTTCCATACTTATATCAAACGGACAAGATATAAATTTAATAGCAAAACGCATGGGGCATTGTTCACCCGAAACAACATTAAAAATTTATTCACATGCGTACAAAACAAAAAACGATAAAATCGCTGATTTTTTCGATGAAACACATAATAAATAGTGAACTGTGGTCAAAATGTGGTCAATAGCATTGCAACTATCGTATAAATCAGCTGCAATGCTATTGTTTTGCATTTATTGCGTAATCTTTCCCACAATCTTAAATATGTAATATATCGTGTTTTACAATGTCACAACGTGTTATTTTATACACGACGCATTTATATTTTGCAACAAAATCTATATTTCGTTTCCTAACCGCGGTCAAAATGCGGTCATAAAAATAACAGCCATTGGAACGGCTGCTATTTTTATCCCATACATATTATATCCTATCACTTAAGGAGGCTATTTATATTATAGCATATTTTGCGACAATTTTTAATTTTCTTCCAACATATATTCAATTATTCTATACGGGACTTCTTTTTCTAAAATTTTTTTAGCTAAATCATGATATTCTGCCGGTATCCCATCTTCGTAATCCCATATATCACGATATTTCTCGGATTTCCGGCCAGTACGTGCATCGATTACATTATATAATTTCCCATCCTTCTCTTCACATTGGTGTAGCCAGATGTGATTATCAATGTAGATAAAAACACCTCTAACGCTGTAATCGTATTTATCTATGCTATATAAAGCTTTTTTTAATCCTAAAATATTAGCATAATCTTCACACCCTAACCCGCGAGTTGCTATGCGCTTTTCCAAAGCTTCCCCCACAATGTGAGGATGATTATTTGTTTTTGGTAATCCGTATTTTTTGATATAATCAGCCGCGTATTTTTCCACATCTTCCCATGTGGCGTTGTAAATTCCTTTTAGGGATTCATAGGCCTTGATAAATTTAATTTTAGCTTTTTTGGCGATTATGCTCATTTTATTATCTCCTTTTTTGTTGTTTATTTAAATACGAGTTGATTATGATAAAATTATTGGTTTTACCTATTTCACAAGCTATTTTAATTTCTTATTGTGAAAGTTTTGATTCTTTAATTACTTTTTTTAATTATTCATCCGTTTCATATGCAGAATTTTTTTCACAATTCTTTTCCATATTCTTCTATAAAATTCTTCTATAAATGCATCGAATGCGGCGCGCCGCATTCGATTTATCATTTTATTTGTAAACATTAAATCACTCTCCACATTTTAGCCTTTCCTCTCCAGCTTTTTGCAGCCGCATCGATTTCCTTTTTATCGGATTCCGTGCATTTTTTCACTGGATCAAAAATACATAAACCAGAATGCCACATCGGTTCCGACGTCATAAACACCCCTGTTGGCTTGTAATCTTCAAGCCGTGCACGTCTAACTGTTCCGTCCTCATAATAAATTCTAATGAATCTATGGAACGTGCCATCGGGATAGCAATATGTTTCCCGGCGGTACGGGTTCCGATTTTTCGTTTTCCCGTCTTGTGGATCATCAAAGAGCCATTCAAGCTCTTTGATAAAATCTTCTTTTGAACAGCCTGTATAGGCATTCCATTCGTAAAAAATTTTGGATGTGCCGTTTTCTATGTCTTTTTTCCAAGCATTCAATTTATAATTGAGCTGTTCTTTCGTGTATTTTGTCATTTTTTATTCTCCTTTCGCCGGTTCTACCGGCTTCAAACATCTTTTCCTTATCTCTATTTGCATTATACCGTAAACGGTATAATATGTCAAGGAATAATCCGTATTATTCTGTTATTTTTTATGAAATTTTACATAAAAAAAACGGCTTATAATAGCCGTTTTTTTATTTATGATTTATGATTTATGACTAGGCTCTACTCCGAATACCCGTTCCATACCTAGTTTCGTTACTAACCAAGATTTTCCGCTTTTTCGACATTCTCCTTTTTTTAATTTTGCAGGATTTTTTTTAGTACCCAAGCAGTAAAGTTTTACTGTTGTCGGCGATACATTCCATCTAGATGCAGCCTCAACCGTTGTCATAACATCCTCAAATTTCATTATTTAACCTCCCACGATTTTCCAAAATCATTATCTTTAAATAATGCCGCTAACCCTGTGATTTGTTTTAAACGAATTACTTCATCTGCATCCATGCCAAGATGTTTCATAATCCACCTATTTGATTTTCCCATATCCACTAGTTCGCGGACAATATTGCTCATGAGGTCTAAGTCATGGCTGCCACGTGCGCGGTTGTGTCGGATAGTTGATGCCATTCGTTCGCCTATCGGCTTATCAATGACAGATACCGGAAGCATGCCGTGCTCTCTATCGTAAATATCTTTGTGCTTCAGCATGACGGAGTAACGATGAAATCCATCAACTATTTCATACATATCATCTTCTTTATGATAATAACATACAATTGGCATTGTATAGCCGTCTTCTTTGATGCTGTCATACAATAGCTGCATTTCCGGCGGTGCTACGCTATTCGGATTATATTCATTTGCCCGAATTTTTTCAACCGGAACTGAGATAATATTATACACTGGACTTTTAAATTCTTTATCTGCCATACTTCATTACTCCTATCTAAATATTTTTGTATTTTTCTACAATCGCCTTTTGCCGCAATGTCAAGTCTTTTGTGATACTGAAACAAAGCCCTTTGCAAATATAGTCATTTTTTATAATGCACATTGCCATTCGTTTCCATGTGCAAAGGTCCTGTTTATTATCAATTCCCGGCAATTCATCAAGCACTTTTTTTGCTTTCAACACTTCTTTATCACCGTTTCCGCGCTTACTGAATTTATGCGTATTTTCGTACGCTCCCGGCACAGTTGCTTCAATTTCTTTTATAAAATCATCACGTACCGGGCAGCCGGTCCGCGCCCAATACTTGATAAACTTGACAAATTTACGGCGGTAATTATTTGCCGTTTCTTCCGGCAAAGTTGTCAATAAAAATTTACAAAAACTTTTCCAAGTATGCCCCTTTGGTAATGTATACTTGGAACTCATGATTTTTTTACCTGCATAAATATTGCCAAAATTTGCACCGGATACGCGATTGACTACACGAGCCCATGTTTCGGGTTCTATGACACGAAACATATTCAAACCTGCTTTTGCTTCATTTCCAAAAGGTTCATCCACGCGCATTTTAGATAGTGGCACGCCGGCACGATAAAACAAATCATATAAATGATTGTACGGTTTTCCGAATCTGCCGTAATATGTCCAGTCGTCTTCTACTGACCAATCGTAAATTGGATAAAAAGAGTAACACGTATCATTCATTCGTTCTGACCAAATAATGGATTTTCCATTATTTGATACATAATTATTTTTTTGTGATTTATCAGCAGCGACTGCGCGCCACCGATTCAAGCTTTCATCTGTACGTATACCGACAAGCTGAGCCGTCTTTTTTCCATTCCCATACCATTGACCCATGTATAATATAAACTTTTCAAACGGCATGTTTTGCTTATAAAAGTCAAATGGATTATTTTTTAAATTGATTACCCATTTATTTTTTGGCATCTTCCTAACCCAAATTGGTTCTTTTTCCGGCTGCCACCATATCCACGTTGGTTCAAGATATGATAGGGAGTTAGGAGATTCCATCGGGAGGCATACCCAGAACGGCTCCAATACGTCTTCATTTTCAGTAAACATTTTTTCGACGTAATCAATCGTCTTTTTATAAAATGCTTCTAAGTCCAAAAACATGACTCCTATTTTTCTGTGCCGCTTTCTTGCAATGTCCATTGCCATGTTCAGCACAACGCCGCTGTCTTTACCGCCGGAAAAAGAGACAATAATTTTTTCAAATTCATCAAAAATAAAATTGAGTCTCTCCTGTGTGGCTTCATACACATTTTTATCTAAATAAATCTTATTCATGCACATCCCTCCGGAAGTTAATCCAATTCTTTTTACTACTTGTCTTTACAAATCCCAATTTTTCAACGGTTGATTGCATAAAAACGCGTGTCGTTATCGTTGCTGGCATTTTGTCATTATCGATATTGTCAATGGCTCTTTTTAATAACTCCAAGCCCACGCCTTTTTTTCTAAAGTCCTTGTGTACCCACATCGAGCTGATGTGGTACTTACTTTTGCATGGATCGATGGAAATAAATCCTACTAATTCCCCGTCATGCTCGGCCAATATCCACTTCCAATTATCTTCACTAGATAGCGCGTATCCGTCAAAATCCTTGCGTATGTTTCTCGACGCGAATACAGGCCCCATTATTCCCCAAAACTTTTCTTTATCTTCTGCGGGATTCATTTCTTTAAAACTTATATTGTGTGTCATCGCCGTCTCCTTCCAACGAGCAATCCATCTTTTAAAAGCATCTACCATGTTCTCTTTTTTATCTAAGCATTTTAGTATAAATTCGTCAATACTATTTTCTGCATAGATGTCATAGATATGTACTTTGTGTTGCTGCCCGATGCGATGAACCCTGTCTTCGGCCTGCATCCGTGTCGCAAGGTCAAAATCGTTGTCGTAAAAAATAATGTTATGACAAAATTGTAAATTTAATCCAAATGCACCGCATGCCTTGTTAGCCACTAAAAATTGAATATTTTTTCTAAACCGCTGGCGATTTTCCTGCCGTTTTTTCTGCGAAACGTCGCCAGTAAATACGGTGCACGTTTTTCCCATGCTATTTAGTAAAATAATTATTTCGTCTATCTCTGCTTGATATTTTGCAAAGATAATACATTTTTCATCTTTTACACAATTATTTAGTATTTTTTTTAAAGCGATCAGCCTCGGATTATCTTCTATTTCAAATGCTTTTTCAGTTTCCATGCGTTCTGTTGGACCCGTTAATACTTTTCTGCCGGATGTGATGTGCTGCAACGCTGTAAAAAGTTTATAGATTGTGTCGGAGCGCATTTCATCGATATAAAACAAGTATACATCTTTCGTAAATGCGTATCTTTTTATTTGTTCTTTTGTCATTTTAAAGCCTTCACGCATATATAACTTTTCCGGCAAATCCAAGCATTCGGATTTTTTTATTTGGTACGTATACGGCGCAATCTTTTCTGTTAAATAGTCGATATTTAATATACTCTTGATGCGGTGATAATCCGTTACTTTTTTACCGTTCGGAAGACGGATTGTATAGTACTCTATATGGTTAGCTGCAAAACTATAATAGCTTTGATAGCCGAGAATACGCCAGTCTAAAATATACCACTGCGCGAACAGGTCGGCTTCATTTCGTGATACAGGCGTACCATTTAAAATCAATTTATACGTGCAGCATCTACTAATCTCTATAATCCGTTCTGTACGGATAGCACGCTTATTTTTTACAAGTGTACTTTCATCAACGATTAAGTAGACGTTGTGTTTTTCCACAAGCTCACGTAATTTTATATACAGCTGGTCGGAAGATGATAGGCTTTCAATCCCGCGAATTATGATATTGCGTGATAGATCGCTCCCGTCTCCCGCGTGATACTCTATGTCCTCGCGTAAATTTCTTTTTGTGCTGCAAGGACATAACCACAATGCGCAGTCTACTTTTCCGGCATCCAGGCGACGCTGGATAAGTTCCAACGTCGTCCGTGTCTTCCCGGTTCCCTGTTCCATGTACAGAGCACCTACTTTAAGATGTATTAATTTTTCTACTGCTTTCCGCTGATGCGGGTACAGGTATGTCATAAACATTTTTATTCATCTCTCAAATCATCGAGTACATCACGGCTCGAATCCATGATGTCTTTCAAATTCGGCTTATCATCAACTATTTCTCTGCTTTTTGGAATAACTATTCTTGCTCCTTTTATTTTCTCTTCCACTTTTCGCAGAAGCTCATCAGCTACTGTTGTGATTTTAAAATCGTATAATTTAGCAAATTCCCGGATTTCCTCGAAATAATCCTGCTTTACGATAACCCCAACTCTTGACTTATAGTAAGCACTCGGAATTGCCAGGGCTTCATCACAATAATTGAAATCCGAGCCCCAATATATAATAATCCGTAGTCCGTCGCTATCAATCCACTTGGTTGTATAAGGCTTATAATCTCCGTTAACTGCTTTATCAACCAATTCTTTTTTTATTTTAATTGGGACGCCGGCATTCAATAGTTTATTGCCAATTTCAACCATTCTATCTTCGGCTGTCCCCGTTCTTTCAGAAATAGGAAACTGCCACCACAATTCGTTCCATTTAAAACCGGCATCTCTGACTGTATCTATGATAAGAATATTCTTATCAGATACGACCTTTATTCTATCAGTCCCCGGTTCAATGGTGGCAATAACATTTGTTTTTTGTTCTTTTGGGCGCACAAGTTCCAAGCCCTCTACTTCTTCCATCCGTGCCGCTTTTTCTTTATTCCTCCTTTCTATTTGAAAGGATACTACTAACATATGGATCGAATTGCTTTGATGTTCAATCCACCAAAAAGCGTCTTTATGATTGGCTAACCAATCATAAAAAGCATCAGAATCATCATGATTTTTATATGATTCTGCCCCTATTAACATTCTTTTTCTAATCGCAAGGGCCCATGACACTTGTTTTTCTGCCCCTGTCAATTCTGGCAGGCCCATTTCTTTGGCAAATTCTTTGCCTTTTTCTGCTTCTTCTTTATATTTCTTTTCTTGTTCAGTTTTTTGGCAATCCCAACAAAGCTGTGTTTCTAACCATTTTAACTTGCGTTCCCGTTCAGAAGAACGTCCGAATAATCTTACGGTTCCTTCGTGACCGCATGAAAATTTTACTGTGTATTTAGCCATTTTATTCTCCTTTCACAATTTCACCGACTCTTTTTTGCCATGGAGCAAAGTATTTTTTTCTGCTTCATGACCCCAGTAACGCTATTGCTCATCCTTTCTAAAATAAATTTTTTAGCTTAGCAATCTGATAATTGCATGGCTATTTCTTCTGCAGTCATTTTGTGAAATTTCCCGTTATCCACAAAACGCACAGTCGGAAACGTTTGCGCCGTATCGTTGAGAATCGGCACAATGTCCTGACCTTCTTCTGCGGCTTGTTCGTCTGGGAAGAACGGACCGGCAAGAGCAATTACAAACCCTTGCAGGATAGTAGCGTCATCGTTGACGACGCCTTGGAAATAGATGGTTCCGCTAAAACCATCTAGGGAATAATAATTCCCGTAATATTTTACTGTTTCTTTTGTATATTTTGTCATTTTTTATTCTCCTTTCGCCGGTTCTACCGGCTTCAAACATCTTTTCCTTATCTCTATTTGCATTATACCGTAAACGGTATAATATGTCAAGGAATAATCCATGTTATTTCACCATTTTACATTGATTTTTACATATAAAAAACAGCCATATTTCTATGGCTGTTTTTAACTATATTATACATCATGCGTTGCAAGATATAGCTTTAGCGACTTATCTTTCGGCGCGTCCACATCATTGATATATGCTTTAGTCAGATTGATATAAACGGCCATATCTGATCCGAGAATTTTACAAAAATCACTGTACAGCATATTGATTACATAATAAAAATCATACTCATTTATCGTTATGCCGTAGCTTTTAATAATTTCACGAACCTGCGGCATATTCCAATGCTCCCCGGTCGTTCCGTCTGCATTTTTCATGCTCGCTACTGCTCGGCGTGCCAGCGATTCGGAAAAATGCCCATCATAGGCGATTTCATACATTTTCGTAAGGGCTTCATTGTAACCTTCCGGGCATGCATGTTTTACCTTCCGCGCTAGCATACAGACAACATCCTGCACATGATCTTTCTTACTCGGATTATCCACTGAGATTTTATATAATTCTATCAATTCATTCATATTATCATGCTCCCTTCTATTCTGCTGCGTCTTCGGAAGAGTCGGGAATGACGGCCGCCACTTTGTCTTTCATCGCTAAAACGTTCATCGCTTTATTGAGTTTTTCAATGTGATTCTTTCCCTGCTCGGTAAATATCAAATAGCCGAGTGCAAAGCCGATTGCTACATCAACAATTCTACTCGTGTTTCCTGTCATGCCTATCCCTTCTTTCTATGCGCCGGTTATCTGCGGAGATACGGCAGCCGTACAAAAGAGATTGCAAGATGTTACAATCGCATTCGGCGCGGCTGTATTGATACGCAATTTATATATTTTACGCGTCCGCAGCTGGTCACTATAAACCGGTTTACCGTAGCGGTTGAGCAACTCTATGGTACTCGTGCCGTCCACTAATTGCACTGACAGCGGCGACGCTGATGCAAAGTTGTTTGCTATGACAAGGCAAATCCTGCGGTTATCATTTAGTGCCATCGTTGGTATCGTGATTTGCATAGCCGACGCGGTAACTGTAACTGCTGTGCTGGCTACGAGATTCGGACATACTTGGCAATTTTTAGTACAGTTCATTTTCATTATCCCCCTTTTTAGTAAAAAGAAATAACCGGAAGCGGATACAACACGCGCTCCCGGTTTATTTGTCACGCTCAAGAGCGGAGAATATTAAATCATGTTACATTATCCGTTCAATCCGTTGCAGCACCCGCCGTTGTTTGCAAATGCTCCCGCTGCAAAATACGGCGGACGTTTTGGCACTTCGCACGCAAGCGATGCAATTTCCTGCTTGAGATTACAGAACATAGCATCATTTTGGCGGGAAAGTTCGTTGAATTTGTTATCAGAATACAAGCGATTCTGTAACATCATGTTTTGATTGCGAGCTTCTGCCAACTTGTCACGCAAATCCTGTACGGCGTAGCTGTCGATTTTGTTATTGATAGACGAGATGCCGGCCGCCGTTGCGTCCTGCGTTGCCCGCGCGGTTTGTTCTACAAGATACTGTGTTCTTGCCGTGTCAATAATTTCCTGTTTTTCAACTTGGCAATTAGATACAACTCCGCAGCCGCTCTGCGCGAACGGTGGCATATTTCCCCCGCGGTTTCCAAAGCCGCCGTTTCCGCCGACCCACCAAAACATCAAAATAAGGAACAATACGATGCCCCAGCCGCCAATGTTTAAATTTGACGATTCACCCATAAAAAACCACTCCTTTTTTATAAAATATTATCTATGTCGTAATTGAGATAAGCCGTTTTTGAGCTTATCAAAATCAGAGCCAAAATTATTATTTTTTCTCGCTGTCTGTGCAGCCCCGGATGATGCGGACGTGCCACCGATTAAATTATTCAATCCATTTCTTAAAGCAGCTACATCCACGCCGAGAAATGAAGCCAATGCCCCTGCCACGGGGCTGTTTACGATATTTTTTATTTTAATTAATGTATTATTGTCAATCCCTTCATTTTTCAATACACGCAAGACTTGTTCCCTGCTGTTGATGTTTTGCGACATCTGCGCCGCTTTCCCCCACGAGTTTTTTAGACGTTCTGTTTGCTCTGGGCTTAGTTTTAGTCGACTTGCTATTGACAGCGGATTTAGATTGCTGATGTTCATTTTTTAATCCCTCCAGTTCTTCCTGCATTGCATTCATTTTATTTAGCATTTGTATAATTGTCTTATTCTGCTCTGCAATCAGCTCTTCCGTTGTCTTGGGCGGTACAATCGCACCCAATTCCACGAGCTTGTCATAATAGCTGTTGCAAATATCTGTCATCTCGTCATGTTTTTTATTTGTTACGCCGATTTTTGTTTTATTATTATACAAATCGACGGAAAATATCTCATCATTTTCAATTACGCATTGATTGTATACCGTGTATCCGTTTGTAGCCATTTTTTGCACATCGCCTTTCTATATATAAATTATATCATTTGCAGAACTTTAAAAAATCAAGTAAAAACACGTAAAAGCTATGCAATAAAATTTTTATACACTTTATCATAAATATTTTGCAGCGATAAACTAATAAAATTCCTGCATTTATTCATTTCGATTGAGATGCGGAAATTATCAAAGCGGTATACGTGCTTTAAAGTAAGCAGTGTTTTCTGCTCATCGCTCAAGTTCAATTCATCAAGTATTTTATTAAATTTTGTTTTCGTCAGTCCGTCCAAAAATACGCGCGCCATTTTTCTGCTATTTTTCATTTTTTGTCAATCCCCTTCTTAAAAATTTATACTTTCGTATACCAAAAAAGCTGGCTACCCGCGATACCGTAAAATTGGTATCATGAGTAGCCAGCAACTTTTGACCGAGAAAAAATTAGACGTTAAAATGTATTCTATTTTTTTGTTTTTTTATGTGTACTCAAAATTGAAAATGGAATAAATAGTATACAAGCTACGTCATAATCAATATGAGAATTTTTAATAAATTATTGTCGTGCATTAACGTGTGTTACTGTGCTTTTTCGTCGGCGTCGGCTTTTTCTAAAATTTTTGTGACAACTTTCTTAGTTACACCCCATACCAAGTCAATGCCGGTATTGATGAGTTTAGCGCGGATTTTTACCCATCCGGATGCGGACTGTTCGGCATCTGCCGTTTGTGCTGCTTCAAAGTCTTTCAAAGCTTCATCGACGTACGGAAAAACCGTGCTTGTTACAAAATCATGTGTGTTGTCTTTTAATTCTGCAAATACTTCTTTTAATGCGTCATTGATAATATTTTTCATGTCTTCGTTCATTTTTATATCCCCTTTTTCAGTAATTTGTCAATTTCAGCGGTCACAAATGGACCGGCGTTATCAAGCAGCGAAATATATCCTTTGTTACGAATTTTAACCCAGTCTGAGTCTGTAGAATTAATTTTATCCTGCAATTCCGCTTTAATTTTATCTTTTCTCTTGTCTAGTGCCGATGTTAGCACATATGATAGGAGATTCCCGAATGTGCTCACAGCATCACCCCCTTTCAATGGCTGCATTAGTTATGCTATCGATAATCTGCTTCTCGCGTTCCGACAGCTCCCACACTTGCGCCTTTTGTGCTTGTGCCTTTTGTGCTTGCGCTTCCGGCACAAGATATCCGCTACCAAATATCCGTTTTCTATATGCTCGCTGGCTATCGAGCCTACTTACGAGTATGCCTCTGCTCTCATAGCTTACGTCGGCTTTACTAAATGCCGCCAAGTCTGCAGATCGGATAACATTTACTGGATATATGTATTTTGGTAATTTATTTGTTTTTTTCTTAGTATTTTCTTTATTTATTTTGTCTATTAATTGATATAAAGCGGGCGCACTGCGAATCGTCGGTCCTTGCGACGACACAAAGCTTGTATTGACTTTTGCGCCATTTTCATAAATAACAGATATACCGACGCCGATGTGCGATTTTGCATTGCGTACGTCAAAAAGCGTAAGCGTTGGCGCAAAGAGAAAATAGTCAATTTTGCGTGCGTCATAAAATTTTACAATTTGCGATAAAATCGAAAATGGCGGATTGTCGATGACGACGACGCCTGCCGGATACTTGTAATTTTCGTAATCGCCACCAGGATAAAAAGGGCGCACAATCGTGCGCCCTTCCCAACCATATTCTTTTACCGCCCAGCTTTTCGCCGCGTCGTAGATATTCGGCGGCGTATAACAATCGTCGGTTGTTTTCTTTGGTTTAAATTTATCAACAAATAATTGATAGTCTTTTTCCATATATACTAACTCACAATCTTGCCAACGCATCTTGGCATTCGCTGTCAAACCGCAGATTTAAGCTCTCTCTTAGAGATGTACTATTCCATTCCGGCGTCTTGCATACTTTATAAACAGCTACGATGAAATCATAGTCAAATTGCTGGGCGTCGATATATGACAAATTCGGATAGCCGCTGTAGTCCTCTGCGTTGGCGTTATACATCGTCTGACAAGCCTCAGTAAACATATCTAAGATATTGCCGGGCCCGTACTGTACAGCGCGGCTCCAAACGACATCTTTCATCACTTCTGCATGATTTTCGATGTGAAAATAATTTTCCGCCAAGGTCTGCACGGCTGGATCATAGTACGCATACTTGATATAGTCATGCTGTGCCTGCCCAAATTCGCCCTGGTGCTGCTCTGCTAAATCTCGCCACGCCTGGTCAAAATCATCAGAGCATAATTCATGGCTTGCCAATTTATCGCCAAACCAATACCCCTGCGACTGGCACCAACTTACAAACGCTTGCAAACTGCCAGCATTCGATGATAGTTGATATTCACCGTAGCTTTTGCCGCCGGGGTCGCCGTATCCGTCGCTTATGCAACCAATGTTGCCATTAGATTCGTATTTAGATGATAATTCTCCTAGCATTTTTAGTCCTCCTTTTAAGTAGTAAATTATTTCTTTACAACTGTAGATGCGGTCGGCGGCTCACCTGCAGGGCTATTTTTAGAACTATCAATTAGCCACTTTAAAAGCCCGACAAGCCCCATGCCACACGCCGATACGCCTTGCCAACAAGAATCCAGTTGAAAACGCATTCCATATAATCCGTTGAGCCAGTATCCTGCTAGCCACGAAAAGACTACAAAAAAAGCGGCTATCAAGCCGAATAGCATACATACTCGGCCTAAGTTCCGCATAATGTCATTAAACAAATTCATTTTCGCACCTATAATTTTGATAATACCGGGAAAATAAGTCCGACAACAAATCCCAACACTCCGGCAACGGCCCATGCCTGCTTTTTAGCAATTTCAAGCCGTTGTATATGCTCGTCTCGCTCTTTGTTTTGCGCTTGCATTTCATTGACTTGCTGTACAAGATACTTACAATCCGTCTGCACTCTGATCATATCTTCTTTTAAGTCGTCAAATCTGGCAAAAAGACGACTAATATTATCTTCGCCCATGTGCCACCTCTTTCATTTTTTCTTCCTGTGCTGTTAATCGGCGTTAGAAAACGGGATACCAGTCGTCGTTGTCTGTGTCGCTGTTTCCTGCGATTTCTTGGATTTTGTGATTTTTCCGTTATAGTCGATGCAGTTTTGATTTGTGCATAATTTTGTCGTTGCATCTAATTTATGTGCACAAAACGGGCAGCGTTTCGCCGGTTTAAATAATGCCATAATTTACACCTCCTTTCCTACGAGTTTAAAGCCGCCACGGATTCAGCGTAAGAAGATTCCAAGTCTTTATAGTCGGCTTGAATACTTGCCTGCGTTTCTGTGTCGCCTTGTAAAATTGCCGTTGTTAGAGAGTCGACTAATGAGCTTTTTTCGGACTCATATTCAGCGTCTAGCTGCTGTCGTGCCGCCTGCGCTTTTTCTTCTTCCGTCGGTTCTACGTACTCACGCTTTTCTTTGGCATCGAGATACGTCTGCACGCTGTCAATGTACGTTTCTAGTTCCTGCACGGGAAAATCTTTCCATTCTTCCGCTTTGTCTTTGTATTGAATGACTGGTAATTTTTGCAGGTCGTCATAAATAGATTTAACTGGCAATTCTACCGTCACACCACTGTCTACTTTAAAATTAGCAATGCTGTCTTTATATTCTTTTTTATCATTGATTATGAGCACTTCGTCATTCAAAATCTGAAAAACTCGCATATATATATCAGCTCCTTTTTATTACTTACACAATTCATGCTATTATTAACAAAAAGTCAAAAAGACAATTGGAGGAATAGCATGAAATTACCAAATGGCTTTGGGAGTATTACACATCTTACTGGCAATCGGCGGCGGCCGTGGGCTGTCAGAAAGTCTGTCGATGGTCATCAAAAGTACCTCGCTTTTTTCCATACATATAGTGACGCATTGTCCTATCTTGCGGATTATAATAAAAACTTTGCCGTGTACGCTCCTGCAAGTACGACGTTTGCCGACATATATCAGCTAGACATGCGCGAGCGTCGGCGGCGAATTGTGAGTATCACGGCGAAAAACTATGATACGGCTTTTGCAAAATGTACTGCTATCGCAAACCGTCCGCTACTAAGCATCACAGTTGCCGATCTACAAGCTGTGATTAATCGTCTACAGCATACAGACGTTGGCTATGCGACACAAAAGCGTGTCCGGCAGGTCATGCACAACGTGTACAAGTATGCCGTTAAGTATCAGTTACTCCCGCCATCCGGCGACATCAGTCGCTTTGTAGATGTCGATATACCACGACGCAAGTACAAAAAGACGCCTTTTATCACTCGGCAAATCAATCGAGTGAAAGCCATCGCCGATGACGATAAAAACCCGTTGTCGCCGTGGGCAAAGTGCGTCGTGATGATGTGCTACAGCGGCCCCCGCCCGTCGGAATTTCTAAGCGTCCAAAAGTCGGACGTGAAGCTATACAGCCGCACGTATAAGATACGGCATAGCAAAACCAAAGCCGGGCAAAACCGCCTTGTCCCCATCTCAAAAAAAGTACTTGCGTACTATCAATGGTGGATGAGCCATCCCGGCAAAACGCTGATTACGACATGCGACGGAAAACCGCTTACTTACAGCCAATTCCGCCGCCATTTTAATGCAGTCATGACTGCAGCTCACTGCCACCATACACCGCACGAGTGCCGTCACACCTGCGCTACGTGGCTTGACGATAAAGGGGCAAACAAAATAGCTATCAAGCGTATACTCGGACACGCCATACAAGACGTGACAGACGGAATATATACACATAAAAATGTAAGACAGCTCAAAAAGGCGATTGACCTTTTGTAACTAGCTCGTCACTAAGTCTATCGCCTGTATGTTCGCTATCCGCTTTTTCCCGCCGTTTTCCTGTAACTAATGCGTAACTTGCAATTGAATGCCACGCAATCCGCTTTGTTATGCTGTTTCTTACACTCAATACCGCTTTAAAATCCCTTTATTTTTGCAATTACTCCATACATGCCCCCACCTTTAGCTTAGATTTGCCGTGCATTTATAACAATTTGCCATGATTGCGCTTGACTTTTTTACTATTTTTCAAAGCTCACTGTCGATGAAATGACAAAACATGGTCACGGCGCAGCTGTATCAACAGTAGCAAGTCATACTCATGCTGTTCTAGAATATTCCGGAATCGCTGGTAATATAACGGAAAACCATATCAAATCACCAACAAATAATAACTCTGGAAATTTAGTTGGATATTCTGGCGAACATAGCCATACAGTAACCATTTACCTTACTGGTGACGATAAAAAGCATGAAAACCGCATGCCCTATGAAGTTGTCTCATACTGGAAACGTACCGGCTAGGCTTTTCTTTTCCATCTAAAAACAACTTCATACGGTTGGGTGTTGTTGTGTTTTGCGTTTCCGCCTGTAGCCGATATGCTTAATGAACCTGCAATATTAGCATTGATTTTTAGCGATGGTGCTGACCAACTATTTACAGTATCTGTTGACTGATACTTATTGGCCCCTTTGGAAAAGACGCCATTTGCACCTGGGCCATCTGGATTCCAAAAACCATTACCCCAAGCCTCACCGCTTAACGATGTTGTGCTAATGCTCCCTTGATGATTGTGCGATGGAATTTCCTCGACAGTGAGTTGATGCTTGGCTTCGCCACCCTTGTCGCCGAGTGTATAAGTATACGTATCGCTTCCCTCGGTGTACGTGCCCGCTGATACGAGTACACGCCCAGCATCCATCTTGACCCAAGTCGTACCGCTGTAAATTTTGTTCGGATCGGTGTCGTTTGTCAGCGTGATTACCGAGCCGACGGGATAGATAATATTAACGAGCGCCGCTTGGGTCGTGATTCCAAGCGTATTTCGTGCCGCCGCTGCGTCTGCCGCTCCGTTGAGCGTTCTTGCAAACGCTGTCATGTCACTGACCGACGCTAAATTCGTGCGTGGGTACAGGTCGACGGTCTCGTTATTGACTGCACCATGAAGCACGCATTTTTTTATTGGATTTGCCATTCTATCAGCTCCTTAATCTGTAATTGTGAATGTAACGCCAGTCGCTCCAGTGATATACCCGCTGTCGTTTGTGAGCTGGCTTGTTTTGCTCGGGATTGTCGGCTTGTTCGTCAAGTCGGTATATGACCCGGACGTAGCTACGGTC
>CALBLM010000272.1 GCA_937895695.1 uncultured Megasphaera sp. | reverse complement strand
AATCTTTTCTTCTTCTTCTGTCATCGTACGTCCTAAATCGATGTGCAGTTCTTCGCCATTATTTGGGGCTTTATGCTGCGTATGGGGATCGCCGCTTTTGGCACTGTCATCACGAATGATCATGTGTCGTACCTCCTTTTATGATATATTCGTTATTATAGCATACTTTATTCGATATTTCCTTACAAAAAAAGGCTGTCGCATAAAGCGACAAGCCTTTTTTGTCATGAATAGCTGCCTATTAGAGTAATGTTTTCGGATCCGGATAGGAGCGTACATCTTCTACGATTTTTGCAGCAATTTCATCCAGCAAGCCTTCTTGATCATCTTGCAAGGACGATTTGAAATCGATAGACGGTTCCAAAACTTCACAATGTTTGAACTGATCCCGAACATAATCTACCATTGTCTTGTATGCTGCCGATGCCCAGCTGTGATTGCCGATAACAGCAACTTTGCGGTTTTGGTACATCAACGTTTTTAAATCATGCAAGAAGTTTTCCATCGGCAGGAACAAGTTCAAGTTGTATGTCGGTGCAGCCAATACCAAATGGCTGTATTCCCAAGCTTTTGCTGTTACATAGGACGGATGTGTTTTGGATACATCATAAAGACGAACATCTTTAATGCCTTTTTCACTCAATTTGTGTGCCAATACGCAAGCTGCGCGCTGTGTATTGCCGTAAATGGAAGCAAAAGCAATGACAACGCCCTTCTTTTCCGGTACGTATTTTGCCCAATGGAGGTATTTGTCAATAATGTAGCTAATTGTTTCCGGCGTACGGAATACCAAGCCGTGAAGAGGGCAAATATAATCAATAGGAAGACCCGATGCTTTTTTCAACACATTGACAACCTGCGGGCCGAATTTGCCAACAATGTTGACATAATAGCGACGAGCCGAATCCAAATAATTTTCTTCATAATCTACCTGATCGGCATAGACATTGCCTGTCGTACCAAACATGCCAAAAGCATCGGCACTGAACAATACTTTATCTGTCAAATCATAAGACATGATAACTTCCGGCCAGTGAACCATCGGAGCTTTGACAAACTGCAAGGTATGTTTGCCCAATGCCAAGCGGTCCCCTTCTTTTACATTCATATAACGTTCCGGCATAGGCGTACGGAAGAATTGTTCAAACAGCTTAAATGTCTGCGGCTGTGCGACAATTTTAGCTTCCGGATGTTTTTCAAGAAGTGCTACAGCAGAACTTGCATGGTCCGGTTCCATATGCTGAAGAACAAAGTAATCCAATTTACGGCCATGAAGCAGATGTTCTACATCTTCCAAAAATTCATCACGGCAGCTTTTATCCATTGCATCGATGACACATGTTTTTTCATCGTCAATAAAATACGAGTTGTATGTTACACCTTCGGGAATCGGGAAAATACGTTCAAATAATTCCGTTCCAAAATCATTGCATCCCATCCAGTAAATGCCATTTTTAATTTCTTCTACACAATACATGAATCATGAACCTCCTTATTCAAAACCAATCCTGTATGTTATGTTTACAGTACTATCATATCATGTTTTGTCGTAATTTGGAATAGATAGTAACGAAAAATCTTTATTGTTTTGTAGATTTTCCATTATCTTTACTCGAAGCCGATTTGGCTGCGTTCGCTTTGGAACTGCTGCCTGCACTGTTGGCCGAAGCATTACTCGATGAGCGTGAAGAAGACGTACTGCTTCTGGTTTCTGCCGTACTTGAGCTAGACTGCTGCCGTTCTTCAGAAGAACTACGACTTACCGATTCTGCTGCACTCGGACCGCTGCCGATGGAATCGGCTTCATCGACCAAACGATCCACTAACTGCTGCAGCACATCTTTATCGGCTTCGGATAATTCCTTACCGCTGGCCAGTAAATCCTGCGCTTGTGACGCCAATGCCTTTGCCTCAGACCGAGCTTCGCTTTTACTAATACTGCCGGACTGATAATCACGGTTTAATTCACGGAGGGAACTGGATATTTCCATCGTCTTGCTGCGAATGCGAGATGCTGCAATTTCACTGCTCCGCTGTTTTGCCGCATCGACATCGTGCATTTTTTTATCTTCTTCGCGGCTTTCCAGCAATTCTTCCTGCTGTTGTTCTGAAACCTTTGCCAGCGAATCAGCCGTCACATGGGTCCCTACGTAATATTCATAGCCCATATATCCCAAAATCACAATGGGTATGAATAACAGCAGAATTTCCACTTTGCGCATATGGGCTGCCCGTTTCCAACTGATGACATTGCGGCGTCGCCGTTCCATAATCAGCACGATGACAACAACGGCTATAATTAGAAATAGGGCTATATAGATAAATAACTTATGCCAAACCGTTGCCTGCAGCTTAATTTGAGACGGTGCGTCATTATGCAAGCTCCACATATACGTACTACCCGGTGTATCGGTCTGGGTACTATTGCTAGTAACCTGTGTCCCTGACGGGAAGGAAACAATATATTCCAAATCGGCACCATTTTCTTCGATGGGCATGCCTAGCCGCAAGGCTTGGATGCTGTCGCCGGTGTAACTGTAATCAATATAATAAGTAGAACAAATCAATCCATCATGGGTCTTATGGACAATACGGTCGACAGAACTTTTATTGGCACCGTCTTTTGTAATGGTTTTCATGGCACGGAAGCCTTCGCCATTGTTGTTGCTGTAGTCCATAATCGTATAATTTCGTTTTTGAAAATCATCAGCATCAGCACGAAGTTTTTTCTGTCCTTGCGCTGTGTCAGATACCTTGAGTACATCCTGGGTTTCACTGCCATCATCATGAATGATAGTCTGCGCCCGGAAACCGGAAAGCAACAGCAAGGCCGCTGTCAGGGTGACTGTCAGGCCTAATTTTAGATACGCTTTCATTGATAGCCTCTCTTTCTTAGTATATGGGGTTATTCTTCTTTAGGCGGCACCATACCGGGTTCTACTACGCGAGGTTTGTCAAACCCTTTTCCTGCACTCGCTGTATCCGTTGTGCCGTGCTGTTGTTTTCTTGTTTCTTCAATAGCCGCACCATTGCTGCATGCTTCCAGGGGAACACCATTAATAAAAATGCCTTCAATGACACCGTCGCCTTTTTTAATTCGTACACTGGCCAGTACGCTGTCATGACCGGTAATGTTATAAATCCCATCGGTATGTTCCGGCGCAATCTGATAACGGTCAAATCCTACTTTAAATTGGACCATGCCATCATGAAAGGCAACTACAGTCGCTTTCATATAATCGCTGCCCCGTTTTGGTTTATCTGCCGAAGCACCATCTATCTGCATAATCCCCTGGGTATTACGGGAAATTTGTACATAAATCGTCTGGCCTTCTTCCGGTACCGTATCATCCAGCCACTGCGTTGTATCTTCCGGAAAGACAACGCGAATATAATCGGTGCCAAACGAAGATATTTCTAATCGCGGCAGACACTGCCATTGATACGGTATGCCGTCAACGCTGATGTTATGCCAACGCCAGCCAATATAGCCAAAGACGCTGAATTGAATCACGACGACAAGTAAAAAAATCATCCACTTATTCGTACCATCCGGAGAAAAATTAAATTTTACTGCTTTCATTTACGCGTTTCTCCTTCCTTCGCCCATGGAGAACGACTGACCGGCCGTTTTCGATTTGCCGTTGTCTGTGCTTGTGCATGCCACGGTGAAGTCATGGGCTTACTTTCTTTTTTAGCTTCCTGTGTATGCTGTTTTGAAACGTGCGGCTGCGGTGCCGTCGGCAAGGCAATTTCATCGGGATCATGAAAAACCGGTGCCACAAATAAAGACTGCGGTTTTTCTTTGGGAATCACCGTATCCTCTGCCTTCTGCCACGATGCCTGGACGTTTGTATCCGGTTCAGGCATATGAACATGTTTCATCCATTCTGCCAAGGTATCCGCATCTTCTGCGGCATCTTTGGCTTCCAATACGTCTTCTGCCTTAGGCGCATCGGATGCTGGTTCGTCTTGATGACGGTTGCGCCGATCGCCGCGCACCGTTGTCGATGTATGTTTCAGCCGGCTGCGTCGTTCAGCGCGTACTGCTGCATCCTTACGGCTCGAAGACGTACGGCGCAGCTGCACAATGACTAATACTAAGACAATAATCGCTACAATCGGCACGAGCGGTGAGAAGCTGGCACCAATCAAAAACGATATAACTAAGGCTACTAATACTAAAATGCCAAACTGCGTATGTCGCATGCGATGGGCGTTATACCCTTGCAAGGTTTCGAAAAATCCTAAAAACAGCATATACAGCGAGGATACAATCAACGGCACCGATGAGTATACGCCGTTTCGTACCAAAATGGTTTCTAATGCCAACACAACGGGAATCCCCGTATATACGACAGGACCCCAAAGACGTTTTTTAACGCCCTTAGCCAATACAGCTGCCATCGCTACAAACAAAAGTACGGTAATCGTCGTCGTTGTCCAATGGAATCCCTGAATATCTGCTACGCCATGCCAAGAAAAGGGAATGCAGGAAATGAGCAGTGAAGCTGCCGCCATAAACCGGCCAAACCACCGGAACGGCATTCCCCACGATTTATGAATATCAATGGAATATCCCGTAAGCATGACAACGACAGCCAATGCAGCCATCATCAAGAACGGAATATACGCGGCGTTCTTCGCGGCCAAGACAAATGCGGCAAATATCGTCACCGTCATCATCCACGAAAAAATAGACAACCGGATTTCATCATGATTTTGTACAAGAACTTTGTAAAACGGCAGGGGCAGTATACTCAAAATCCATAAAAATGCAATGCCTCCGACGGCATTCAAGGGTCCCCCTATGGCTGCCCAAATCAATACGGCTACGCAATAACATGCCAAACTGCCGACAGAGCGGAGCAAATACACAGCCGGCAATATCAGCACGGCACTCACGGCCAAATAATCCGTCGTATCCCAGCCGATGTAAAAGGTCTGTTCTGCCATTGCTATGACAACAAACACCATCATACTGTGAATGACTGCGACGGCTTCTCCCGCAAGAGTTCCCTGCCGTTCTTGAAACATAGCCGCCCCTACGCCAACCTGCGATACGACGAGAAGCAATACAGCCAGTACGGTTCGCAAGACCGTCGAAATTTGATACCAACTATTCGCCAAAAGCCAAATCAAAGCCATACCAATAATCGAGCCGCCAATAACGGCTAATATACTGTATAACGGTATGTCTGCACTAACCGTGCCGGACGTCGGGTAGGATTGGCAAATATGCTCTTCCGCTTCTTTTGAAATCCATCCTTTGGATACCCATTCCTTTGTTTCGCGTTCAAGCCATTTCTTACTATTTTTTATCATTGTCTACTGCCTCCTAGGCAAGATTATCTATCGTAATGTATACGCACTCACAGTATATCACAAAATACGCAATTCCCATACACAAAAAAAGAGACTTTGCTCATTTTTTCAGAGCAAAGTCTCTGACGTGCACAGGTACACAGCGTCATGTATATTATTTAACGATTAATACGGGGCATTCCGAATGCGTTACAACATAACTGCTGACAGAACCCATAAACAATCCTTTCAACGGTCCTAAGCCGCGACTGCCCATAACAATCAGATCGGCATTATATTTTTTGGCTACGGACAATACGGCCGGTCCCGGCGAGCCGACTTCAAATACGCTTTTGACTTCGATATTCTGCGGGATGGCTTTGGCAAACTCATCCAGTACGCCTTTGCCTTCTTCTTCCATATCCAGTGCAACTTGTTCCGTAACATACCCGCTTGCATTGGGAATCTGATCAAAATTGGAAATAACGGAAACGATATTGGCTACATATACCAGTGTAATCGTCGCACCCAAAGAGGACGCAATGACGACGGCATGTTCTAATGCCCGTTTGGAATTGACGGACCCATCGGTCGGCACAATAATATTATTATATTTTTTCATATAAATCCCTCCTCACTTTCACGGTACCTTTATAGTATATATTCTCTATGGGTTTCCTATTTCCTTCTTTTTTCGGCATATTTTTTATCGAACCTGTTTTTTTTACATATCCTAAAGTTTTTATCTGCCTAAATGATATAAAAATATAGTATTTTAAAAAAAAACAGTATAATAGTAAGAATACCTATGCTATAATGTTTGTAATTATCCATCATGGATACAATGATATACAACGAAAGGCGGTATACTATGAAACATCTTGTTCGGCCATTGTCTTGTACATTGGCATTCTTTCTGTTTATGATGCCTGCAGTATTTGCCAACGAAGGGGCTCACGCTGCTATCGGCACCACACTGCCAACATGGAGTATTATTCCTTTTGTCGGCATGTTATTATCTATTGCTATTATTCCTCTTATCAAACCACAGTGGTGGGAAAAAAACATGCTCCATACAGCCATTGGCTGGTCCCTGTTATTTGTCGTTCCCTTTGCTGCGGCATATGGCGTCAACGAAGCCGTATTTCGGCTCCTTGAATCGGTACTGCTTGATTACATTCCCTTTATTGTCCTGTTGTTTGCCCTCTTTGTCGTCGCCGGCGGCATTGCCGTCAAAGGGACACTGGCCGGCACGCCGAAAATCAACGCCCTCTTGCTTTTGATCGGCACAGTGCTTGCCAGCTGGATCGGCACGACCGGTGCAGCCATGCTCATGATTCGTCCTGTCATCAAGGCAAATTCTTGGCGGCAGCGCAAAGTACACGTCATTGTGTTCTTTATTTTCTTGGTTGCCAACATCGGCGGCTGCTTGACACCTCTCGGCGATCCACCGCTGTTCATGGGATTTCAGCGCGGCGTTCCTTTTACGTGGACCTTCCACTTACTGCCGATTTTAATTTTAAACTTAATTATTCTCTTTATCGTTTTCTTTGCCATCGACCATCATCTGTATAAAAAAGAACTGGCTGCCGGCCGTTCTCCGCAGGATACACAGCAAGGCGACAAAGAACCGATTCATGTCGAAGGCATTCATAATCTGATTTTTATTGCCCTTATCGTCTTAGGCGTTGTCGCTAACGGCGTACTGCCAAAAGAATTTGCCTTCTTTGCTGACGGCGCCGGTATCCCCGTTTTTGACGGCATCGTCTTCCCCTATGCAACGCTCGTAGAAATCATTTTACTGCTCGTCGCTGCTTACTTATCGTTGAAAACGACAAAACAGTCTATCCGAGCTATCAACGAATTCTCGTATGCGCCGATTGCCGAAGTAGCTAAGTTGTTTATCGGCATCTTCATTACCATGATTCCGGCGTTGATTATTTTAAAAACTCACGGTGCCGAATTGGGTCTGTCCCAACCATGGGAAATGTTCTGGGCAACCGGGGCGTTATCGTCCTTCTTGGATAATACGCCGACGTATCTCGTATTTCTGCAGACCGCCGGTGCCCTGGGCGCAACACAGGGAATTGCAACGTCTGTCGGTACAGTATCGCAGATTATGCTGGAAGCGATTTCAGCCGGTGCCGTATTCATGGGTGCCAATACATATATTGGCAATGCACCAAACTTCATGGTTAAATCCATTGCCGAAGAAAATAAAATCAAAATGCCCAGCTTCTTTGGATATATGGGATGGTCCTGCTCCATTCTAATTCCTACGTTCATTATTGATATGATTATCTTCTTCCTTTGGTAATCGACACGCTCCGGCGTCATATGACAAATAAAACAACCGCTCACTGTATCATGCAGTAAGCGGTTGTTTTGTATATCCCTATATTCCTATGGATATATATTATATATATGAAACGATAGGAAAAACAAAAAGCACTGTTCACAAGAACAGTGCTTTTATGGTGATCCATCCGAGATTCGAACTCGGGACACCCTGATTAAAAGTCAGGTGCTCTACCAGCTGAGCTAATGAATCATGGCTGGCAGGGGTAGCTGGATTCGAACCAGCGCATAGCGGAGTCAAAGTCCGGTGCCTTACCACTTGGCTATACCCCTATGGGGCGAGTATAGGGATTCGAACCCTAGCATAACGGAGCCACAATCCGCCGTGTTAACCACTTCACCATACCCGCCATAGGTATCTACGCTGCGTCGCACATTTCATTTGTGCGCCGTCAACGTAGATTATTCTATCATCCAGCATGCATTATGTCAAGAGATTTTTTAATTTTTTGCAAAATATTTTATCTATCTTTTTCTCCATATAATACATCTTTTACGAAATTCGGCAAAACAAAGGCACTGCGCTGAATTCCTTCGTTGTAGTATTTCGTCGGGAATGTCCGTTTACGATTCGGTGTCCACTGCAAAGGATCGTATTTTTTAGAGCCCATCGTAAAGCAATGCATCCCTGTCGGATAGAGAGGAATAAATGCCGTATACAATCGCGTAATCGGGAAAATATCCGATACGCAGTCCCAAATTTCTTTGACCAGTTTGCGATGCATAAACGGTGATTCCGTCTGCTGTACAAATAAGCCGTCTTCTTTTAAGGCTTTATACGTATCTTTGTAAAATTCATACGTAAACAGTCCTTCGCCGGGGCCTACGGGGTCGGAGCAATCGACAATAATGACATCATAGAAATTTTCTGCTTGCCGCATAAAGGCAATGCCATCACCGACTTTGACAGTCAGTTTGGGATTGTGTTCCCGCATGGCTTTAGAAATTTCCGGAAAATATTCTTTCGATAATTCAATAACTTTGCCGTCAATATCGACCATCGTAACATGTTCTACTTCGGGATGACGAACGGCTTCTCTAGCAGCACCGCCGTCACCGCCGCCAATAATCAGTACATTTTTGGGATGGGGATGCAAAAATAACGGAATATGGACAATACTTTCATGATACATGAATTCATCTTTGATGGACGTTTGAAATACACCGTCCAGTACCAGCATGCGGCCAAACTCTTTGGAATCGGCTACAATAATATCTTGAAACTCTGATTTTCCCTTATATAATATTTTGGAAACTTCTGCCGTTAAATCCAAATACGGCGACTGATGTTCTGTCACAAATTCTTTCATATCGGGCCTCCTGTAAAGTCTTTTACTCGTTTTATTGTATCATAAATGGCCACGTAAAAGAAGTAATGCTTTTTAAGTTAAAAATAGACATTATCCACAAAAAATTACTATAAAATAGAATTTTCTACCTTACAGTTTGGACGCAATATGATACAATATAGGATAGACTATGTATACGCCGTACCTTCATCAGGCTGGCAGCATCAGTCTATATTTCTATTATAATGTAGTTATTATATATACACAAAATAAGTAAAAAAGAAAGATCGGCTTGTGCCGATAAGGTGAAACATATGAAAAACGTATTACATATAGGCATTGATATTGGTTCAACAACTGTCAAAATCGCAGTATTAAATGATGCCAGACAATGTATGCATGCCTGCTATGTCCGCCATTATACAGATATCCGTCAAAAAGTATGGGATCTTTTACAAAACGCCTATGAAATTTTTGGCGACCAACAGATTACCCTTGCGATTACTGGCTCTGGCGGCATTGCATTGGCCGAATACTTGGGCATCCCTTTTATTCAAGAAGTCATTGCCGGTACTAAAGCCGTCCGTACGTATTATCCGCAATCGGACGTCATCATTGAATTAGGTGGCGAAGACGCTAAAATTACCTATCTGACCGGCGGCAACGAACACCGCATGAACGGCAACTGTGCCGGCGGTACGGGTGCATTTATTGACCAAATGGCCACACTGCTGCATACCGATGCAGGCGGCCTCAATGAACTGGCTAAAAAAGCAGATACACTCTACCCCATTGCCGCACGGTGCGGCGTATTTGCCAAAACAGATATTCAGGCTCTCCTCAACGAAGGGGCCAGCAAGGAAAATGTCGCAGCTTCTGTCTTCCAATCCATCGTATTTCAGACCATTACCGGTCTGGCCTGCGGCCGTCCTATCAAAGGTACGGTCTGCTTCCTCGGTGGTCCGCTGACTTATTTATCTCAGCTTCGCAAACAATTTGCCAAGACCTTGCATTTGACAGACGATCAAGTCATTGCACCGGAAAATGCCCAGGTCTATGTCGCTATCGGGGCTGCATTGGGCAGTTTGAATGAAAAACCCTTGTCCTTTATGAATCTCATGGGACAGCTGCGTAACGTCGATGAATCGTCCTTAGCCCAGTCCGACCGCATTGACCCGTTATTCCACAACGAAGAGGAATTAAAAGAATTTCAGGAACGGCACAGCAAACACACCGTTCCATACGGCGACTTGGCATCGTACAGCGGTCCGTGCTATTTGGGCATGGATGCCGGCTCGACGACGATTAAATCGGTCTTGCTCAGTGAAGACAATAAAATTCTGTATACGCATTACCAAAACAACGAAGGCAGTCCCTTGTTAGCTGCCCAAAAAATCGTAGAAGAAGTCTATGCCCGTCTGCCTAAGGGCGCGTTTATTGCCAAAGCCGGCATTACGGGCTATGGCGAAGGCCTCATCAAAGAAGCCTTGCATTTGGACATCGGCGAAGTCGAAACGATTGCCCATTATCAGGCAGCCGCTCATTTTTGTCCGGACGTCGATTTCATCCTCGATATTGGCGGCCAAGACATGAAATGCAGCCGTGTCAAAGACGGTCATATTGAAGATATCCTCTTAAATGAAGCCTGCTCCTCCGGTTGCGGCTCCTTCTTGGATACCTTTGCCAAATCCTTAAAGTTATCGATTGAAGACTTTTCCAAAGCAGCACTACTGGCCAAAAGCCCGATTGACCTAGGTTCGCGATGCACCGTCTTCATGAACTCCAAAGTCAAACAGGCCCAAAAAGAAGGTGCCACGATGGCAGATATTTCCGCCGGCTTGTCCTATTCGGTCATCAAAAATGCCTTATATAAAGTAATCAAAGTCAAAGACCCGGCGAAATTGGGAAAACATGTCGTCGTACAAGGCGGGACCTTTTATAACGACGCCGTATTGCGTGCCTTTGAAAAATTATTGGGACGTCATGTCATTCGTCCGGCCATTGCCGGGCTGATGGGTGCCTTTGGCATGGGGCTGATCTGCCGAACGGCCTATCATGCAGACCAAACGAAATCTACCATCCTGACGTTGGATGAATTAGCCAAACTTCACGTCACGACATCCATTCGCCATTGCGGCAAATGTACAAACAACTGCTTGCTCACGGTCAATACCTTTAACGATGGTCGTTCCTTTATTACAGGCAATCGCTGTGAACGCGGCGCTGCTGGTTCAATCACGCAGCATCACAAGGTACTGCCCAATATGTACAAGGTCAAATACAACCTCTTATTTAACAAGTACAAACCCCTTGCCAACGGCCCGCGCGGCACGGTCGGCATTCCCCGTGTACTGAACATGTACGAAGACTATCCGTTTTGGTTTACATTCTTTACCAAACTCGGCTATACCGTCGTCTTATCGGACCCGTCATCTAAACCCTTATACGAAAAAGCCATGGATACGATTCCGTCCGATTCGGCCTGCTATCCGGCTAAAATGGTACACGGCCATATTGAAAATCTGCTAGAAAAAGGCGTAGACCGTATCTTTTATCCGTGCATTCAAAACGGCCCGGACGAAGGCAGTCGGGATAATACCTTTAACTGCCCCATGGTCATGAGCTATCCTGAAGTCATTCGTCACAATATGGAAGAACGCCTGTCCGATACGAATACTCTCTATCTTTGCCCGTTCTTACCGCTTCATGATAAAAAACGCATCGTTCCCAGACTCCAGGAAGAACTGCGCGTTTGGAACTTAGACAAAAAAGAAATCAAAGAAGCCGCACTGGCTGCTTGGGACGAAGAAGAATCGTATAAACAAACGTACCGCGACCTGACGAAGAAAACCTTGGACATGCTCGCCAAACGGGGCGAACGAGCTATTGTCCTCTGCGGTCGCCCGTATCACGTCGATCCGGAAATCAACCACGGCATTCCCGAACTCATCAACAGTTTGGGATTGGCAGTCCTTACGGAAGACGGCATCGCTCCCTTAGGCCAACTCCCTAAGGAACTGCGCGTCGTCGACCAATGGTCGTACCATTCCCGTCTGTACCGCACGGCCCAATATGTCGTCAGCCAGCCTAATTTGGAATTGGTCGAACTCAACTCCTTCGGCTGTGGCTTGGATGCCATCGTAGCCGACCAAGTACAGGAAATTTTGGCACAAGGTCATAAAATTCATACACTCCTCAAAATCGATGAAGG
>CALBLM010000271.1 GCA_937895695.1 uncultured Megasphaera sp. | reverse complement strand
CTGTCTGTTCCGGACAGTTTCGATAATTAGGACACGGTTCACATAATACATGAAATCCTGGATGTTCGATGAGGATCATTTTTTGTGTTTTCATAACATGCCGATATACGAATCCGGCATTCATCAACTCCCCAATTTGTGTATTATATTTACCGGTTCCAGCAATACGAATAAAATTACAATCTGCGATTTCTACATCCAAGCCAATAATATGCGCTATGGCCTGCGCCGTTTTTTGTACTATAGGCTGAATATCAAGTAGTACGCTTTTTTCCATATTTCCACACCTTACCCATCATCGAATTTCTTATACCGTTATGGATAGTATAGCGTATATGCTCGTATTTTACAATAAAACGGATGAATATGTATTCATATAACGTATTCTCTATAAAATAACATCAATAAAAAATTTGACAAATTCATGTAAACACGTTATACTAATAGAGTACCTGCCACTATAGCTCAGTTGGCAGAGCATCTCATTCGTAATGAGAGGGTCGTAGGTTCAAATCCTATTAGTGGCTCCAAATCAAAAAACTTCCATTCATTGTAGTGAGTGGAAGTTTTTTTATGCCCAAATTATTTCATGTATAGTTTTTAACCTATCTTTACGGGTATTTTCTCATTACTCTGTACTCGTTGACATTTACACCTGCATTCATGTAAAATATGGCTCAAGGCACTACAAATAACGGTAGGCGGTTCTTGTGTTCCTCATTCTGTATAGAATGGGGGTGATGATTATGTATAATTTGTTCATCATGTTATATATTTTTATGATGTTGCTTATTATCTTAGTTGTCGTTTCAAAACGCAAATAAACCGCCCTTCCTAGCGACCAACTATGATGGCGGTTTATTTTGCTTATTATACTTGGAACACTAGAACCGTGTATCGTTGTAGTGTCTTTTTCTATGCTTATTATAGCTTCTTGTCTTATGTAACGTCAAGTGATTTCTGATGAATCTGCCTGTTCTTCTTCACAGTCAAATATACCTTTATTTTATACAAGACGTTGATATAGGTCTTGTAATATTTCATCTGTAATGGGATAGGGATTATTCTTTACATTGGGATGATGGCTAGCTGCAACAAGATCTTGTATCGCCTTTTTATCTAACTGTAAATCTCGTAAATCTGTCCGTAACCCAATGTCTTTTTTTAGTTGAAAAATTTCGTCGCCTAAGACTTCGCTGTCTTGAAATCCTAGTTGGTGTGCTAATTGTTGAACACGTATATCATGTTGACCATTTAAGCGAGCAAAATAATCCAGTGTCAATCCACAAGCTTCTCCATGAGGAATATGATATTGATTCGTCAAGGGAAAACTGCATGCATGAGATGCTGTTGTTTTCGGCAATGCAAAGGACATGCCTGCAATCACAGAAGCTTCGCATAGTTTTTCACGTGCTTCCGCATTCTTCGGTTGTTGGCAAGCTTGACGTAAATACTGAAAAACCAACGATGCCGCATGAACAGCATATATATCACAAATTGGCTGATGATGAATACTCCAATACCCTTCTAATGCATGGGACAAGACATCCATGCCGCAACAAGCTGTTAAATAGGCTGGCATATCGTAGGTCAATTCCGGATCAATAATCGCATACTCTGGAAAAAAATTATCCGATGCAATAGGGCTTTTTTTATGCTGTCGTATATCAGAAAGGACTGCTACAGATGTAACTTCACTGCCCGTTCCTGCCGTCGTCGGCACAGCCACTAAGGGTAAATGATTGGGTGGCAACTCACGTCCGGTTCCATGATAAAGGCGAATAGAATCTGGTGTGCAACCAACGGAAGCTGCAGCCTTTGCCAAATCGATAGCACTGCCGCCACCAATAGCTACAACAAAATCATACGCTCCTTTTCGTATTATATCGGCACAATCATCGACATCTTGTACATCTGGATTCGGTGTAATATGCGAAAATACGTCTGTTAAAATTTCTTTTCCCTGTCGCACTAAGTCATCAACAACGCTATTGGCAACAACATGAGGCGTCGCTACAACAATGCCTCGTTTCCAACCTCGTTGGTGTGCCAAGGGTATGACTTGTTGTATTGTACCATTTCCAAACAAAACCGTTACAGGTTGTTTATACGTCCACATAAATAAGCCTCCTTACTGCTTCGTTTCACTGTGATGACATTCTACCAATTGTCCTATAAGATAGTCTTCTTGTTTATGCTGTTTGCGAAGACCTAAACGTACTTGTACATTCCCTAAAATCAAATAATCCATTTCCCGTTTGGAAATATTCTTAATTTTTTTACATGAATATCCAAAGAAACCCAATCCCAAGAATATCCAAATACCTAAGGCAATAAAACTTTGTACAGACATAAACGCCGGAGAGCCCGGAATAATCAATAAGCATAAAATAGCTGCTGAAATCAAGCATCCTGCAATTGCCGTGACTTTAGAAATAGGCTTGTCATGCTCTGCACCATCATGCTGTTTTACCAGAATATATGCACCAGCACAAGTAAAGAAATACCCAAATGCTGTACCAACTGAACACATATCCACAACCCAATTAAGAACTTCTCGTCCAAAAAAAGGGCAAATCACGCAAATAGCGGTTGCAAAAACGACACAAGTGCTAGGTGTTTTATAAGTCGGATGAATATACGCAAACGCTTTGGGAAGCATGTTGGCACGAGCCATACAAAAAATCAACCGGCTCGATGTCATGAAAAAACCATTCAATCCTGTAAAAATTCCCATGCAAACAGCAATGACAACAAACGCTACGCCGGCCGTTCCCATGGCCATATCAATGATCGCACCTGTATGCCACTTGACAGGTGCGCCTGTGGCAGAAGTTAATTGAATCATGTCGGTCCAAGGTATAACAACGTCTGTTACTAATGCCATAACTGCATAGATAAGTGCCCCTGCAAATAGGGCCGTAGAAATGAGCCGTTTCGCCTTTTGCGGCGGAAAGTTATATTCTTCCGCTGCCTGTGGAATGCAATCAAATCCTACATATAAAAAAGGAGCCAATGCCAAAATAGACAGGAACCCTGATACAAAAGATTTTCCTTCTCCATATGCCGGCAACAAATTTTCGACATGAAAATTTCCGGTCAGGCTTACGCCGGCTAACGAAATAGCCACAGCCGCACACATAATCAGAACCATGATTAACTGTATATTGCCAACAAATTTTGCCCCCAAATAATTCAAAACACCAAACAAAACGATAAACGATACTGATAAGATGACTTCACCGGCATAAATATCATATCCAGCAATCGTATATAAAAATCCTTGATTAAAAACACCTGGAAATAGATATCCCGCCAATACCGGCAATGCTGTAGCATTTAATGCTACAATCGAAAGATAGCCTAATGCCAGCATCCATCCGCAAATAAAAGAAGCAATTCGACCGTAACCTTGATAGGCATAGGCAAATTCACCACCGGCAACAGGAAACTTGGCAATCATATAGGAGTAACTTCTGCCAACGACGCTCATTAATAAGCCGCCTATTATAAAGCCTATCAATAACGGCAACGGTCCACCGGCACGGGCTGTCCAATTAGCCCCTTGAATAAAACACCCCCATCCGATAATCGAGCCCAGCGCTACTGCCCAAATAGCCGTAGGGCTCAATGATTTTTTTAACTTTGTTCGTTCTGATCGTTTCATTCCAATCCCCCGCTTTGCTAATAAAATCTAATTTTTAAATATTATCACTGATGGTATAGGTCTCCGTAATGGGCTGTACGAAAATTTTACCGTCACCGGAACACCCTTGTGCATTCGTGCGAGCATGCCGTAAAATGATATCAATCACTTCATCTTTTTCTTGGTCATGGACAACAATATACAGCAATTTTTTTGGCATTTCTTCATAAAAAACAGGGCCTACTTGAATTCCTTTCTGTCGGCCACGACCGGTAATTCCCCAACTGCTAAAGGCATTATATCCTTCTTTTTCTAATGATTTGACAACAACATGAACTTTTTCAGGACGTATAATAGCACAAATAAGCTGCATACCTATCTTCCTTTCTATATACCCGTACTTTCCCCAAGCAATCATAAAAATTTTAATAAAAAAACACCATCTTCAACAGATGATGTTCTTATCCATGTATCATTCACTCATCTGTCAGGTTACGATTCCTGCTGGATTTGGCACCTTGTATAAACAGGTTGCCGCAGCTTCATTAGGCCAGTCCTTCCACTGCTCTCGATGAATTTTAAATATGAAACTATATGAAAACTTCCTTTATGTTTTCATATTATATGACATACAATATATGATTTGCATTGTTCAATCCCTCCAAAAAAGCACTGAATCAGTACACATTATACCTATGATATACTGAAAAAATAAAACAATTCATATCCTAGCAAACGACACCCGTATAATGCCAACATCCATAAACAATATAGTATGTTATACGAAATAAAAAAACGCCATCCATTGCAGACAGCGTTTGTCATCAATCTATTTCTGAATTATACGCTCATCTACCAGGTTACTCTTCCTGCTGGATTTGGCACCTTGCATTCGCAGGTTGCCGCAGTTTCATTAGGCCAGTCCTTCCACTGCTCTTGATGAAGCTAAATATGGAATATATTATCCCCTATAGTCTATAACTTTGTTACATACCACAAATTCTTTGTGTTGACGATATTATACGCATACTCTCCGAATTTGTCAATAACTATTTCATACAAAAAGAAAAACTTCCCACCTATTAGGCAGGAAGTTTGCCGCTTCGTACAGAGATTCCGATTACATCACATCTAACTGTACAAAATTTTCACCAAAACGCAGGTATTCACCTTGCGGTAATTTGTATGCCGGTGATACGACGCCTGTTTCTGTAGGAATCATAGGTGCAGATCCCAATCCATAAGTCTGGGCATACGTTTCTGCTGTACTATCTGCAGTCAAGCCCGATTTATCAAATTTCAAATCACTGCCTTTATACATGCGAATAGCCATTACAATACCGCCTTGCAAATATACATCCATATGGTGTGCATCATATGCCCATCGTTCCATCCCCTGATCTTCCTTGACAGTGTTCGGTTGCTGATATGCTGCTTCTAAATCAGCTTTCGTCATACCGATATATATACCGCCTATGGATTCATTATATTCCGGCTGTACGGACCGACGCAATGGCATTTTATCATCAACAATCAAATACTGATGGGATTTATGGCCCAATAAATCGAGTTTCATCGACCGCTGTCCTTCAGATTCTGTCACTTGAAAATGACCGGTCCGTGGATAATCGTATGTACAACCCGTATCGGCCTTAACAGCACAGCCATTAATCGTACTTCCTTGTACAGTCATGACTAAGTTTCCCTTAATGCTGTACCATTCACCTTCTGCCGGTTCCAACCATTCTGCAGCTTGTGAATCACCGCTTGTAGAGGTAACGGTTTGAATCGTTACCGTTGCTGTTGTATCCGCCGTTTCCTTTGCATCTTCGGCTGCGCAAATCATTGGCATACTCAATGCCATCATAGCGCAAATCATCATACCTTTTACTATACGTTTCACAATATGTCGCTCCCTTATATGAATGAATAATTCCTGTTTGCAAGAAAATATTATACGCTCCTCTAAAGCGGAAAACAACTATTCTCAGAAGAAATTCACAAGGAAAAAAGGCCTGCTTTTTATAAAACATACGTTTTTTCTCTTACCGTTTATGATGACTATCTAAAAATGCCTGCAACCGTTCCATGGATGTATTGATAATCTGTGTTTCCGGAATGCCCGCTTCTTCTACCAAAGGCAAGGCATACTCAAAAATTCCCAATCGTTTATGGTAATGGGCATCAGAGTTAATACTAATTAATGCCCCATATTTTTTAGCAGCTCTTAATAATTCTTTACAAATCGGTTCACTTCCCGGCCGTGCCTGGGGAGAGCTATCGTTAATTTCAATGGCTTTATGATACCGGACAGCAGCCTGCACGACAGCGTCCACATCGATAGGATACTTGGGACTGTCCGGATGGCCCAATATATCTACATATGGATTTTTCAGGCCTTGAATCAGCATATTGGTTACTTCGTCACGACTACCTGTCGGGGAACAGTCTGTATGGCAGCTGGCAATAACAATATCGAGTTTGGATAATTGTTCCTGCGTAAAATCCAACGTTCCATCCAGTTTCATATAATTGGCTTCTGTTCCACAGTATACTTTTATGCCTTTAAATTCCCGTGGAATATCCCGATACGTATTAAAATAACTCCAGCTGACACTGCCGGGATAGCCAACACCGTGTTCTGTCAGTCCTACTGCAGATAATCCTTTATCTACTGCTTCCTGCATCACTTCCGTAACCGTACTAAACCCATGCCCGCAGGCAATCGTGTGCGTATGCAAATCAGCGATGATATGTATATGTCCCATATGTGCTCCTCCTAATGTATGCTATTACTTTACTTTATCATATCATAAAGATGATAAAGATAGAAGAAAACTATGCAAAATATATTCATAAAAAAACCGTGAAATAATGGAAATCCATCATTTCACGGTTCATTTATACTGTTATTATTCTGCTGTATACGGAAGCAAAGCAATAGCTCTTGCACGTTTGATAGCAACAGTCAATTTACGCTGATGTTTAGCGCAAACGCCAGAGATACGGCGCGGCAAAATTTTACCACGTTCTGTTGTAAAACGGCGAAGTTTTGCAATATCTTTGTAATCGATCTGTTCAGCATGATCTACGCAGAAAGTGCATACTTTTCTTCTCGGTTTTCTTGAGCGTTCTCTTCTCATGTATAGTTTCCTCCTTCAAAATTTAGAAGGGTTGTGTTTGACATTAAAATGGGATTTCTTCATCACTTGCATCAGAACCCATGCTGCTAAAGCTGGTGTTCGGTGCTGCTGGTTTCGGCTGTGGAGCACTTGCGTGCTGTGCCGAAGCGGATGCATGTTCTGTTCCCAATGTCTGGGCAACCATGTCGCAAACGACTTCTGTACGATACCGTTTCTGGCCATCCGGTGTTTCGTAGGAACGAACAGAAATACGTCCCTGTACAAAAACCCGACTGCCTTTTGACAAGCTGTTGCCGCAGTTTTCCGCCAAATTACCCCAAGCAACACAAGGAATAAAATCAGTTAATTCTCGCTGTTCCGTACTGCCTGCCGGGATATACGTCCGCGTGCATGCTACTGTAAACATAGCGACGGCTCTGCCTGTTTTCGTAAAACGAATTTCAGGGTCACGAGCTAAGTTTCCCAATAATTGTACTGAATTCATACCTTTGCGCCTCCGGTTATTCGTCGATCTTGACGATCAAGTGTTTCAGGATTTCGTCGCGGATTTTCATAACGCGGTCGATTTCTTTGATAGTAGCAGGTTCTGCTTCAAAGTTAATCAATACATAGTAGCCATCAGCCTGTTTTTTTACAGGATATGCTAAATGACGTTTACCCCAACGATCTACCTTTTCAATATTGCAACCGTTTTTTGTAAGCAAATCAGATGCGAACGTAACGATAGGATCTACTTCTGTTTCTTCTAACGGTTTTGCAATAAACATGACTTCGTACTTGTTCACGAAATCACCTCCTCTTTTGGACATATGACCCTTCCCTAAGAAGGGTTAGGAGCTTGACACAATTCAAGCTTTTATATTATATCATTCCAATTACTCTATTTCAACTCTTTTTTTCGCAATTTCTACATGATATAGTCGTAGTATCTTATAAATTTTGCAATCATCTATGCCCGAGGTGAAAGACAATGACTCTATTTCACTCATCCAAACCCTCTATGTTAACTGCCGACATCACGCTTCTCCTCGTCGCCGTTATTTGGGGCGGCGGTTTTATTGCTGCTAAAGAAGCACTGACAACGATGACGCCTTTTGGCATTTTAAGTACCCGTTTTCTGTTATCGAGTGCCATTATGTTCATAGTATTTTTTCCTGCTATTCGTACGTGCACATCAAAAGATATCCAATTTGGCATTATTATCGGCAGTATTCAATACATTTCCTTTGTATCCCAATTAAAAGGATTAGCCTTAACAACCGTAGAAAAACAATCCTTTCTAGTAACAGCCTATGTCATTTTTGTCCCTATTTTTTCTTGGATAGCTACGCGAAAAGCAATTCATAAACGGGATATTATCTGTGCCTTCCTAGCCTTTATGGGCTTGGGACTTTTGTGTCTACATTCCAGTGATAGCTTTATTCCAAATACGGGTGACATACTTTCTCTTGGTTTTGCTGTCGGCTTTGCCGTACAAATCGTCTATGTCGGCAATTTCGTGAAAAACGCGAATCTGTTTGCCATGACGTGCATTCAATTTCTGACTACGGGCCTGCTCGCATTGCCTTTTCTCGATGTTTCCGACTTACTAGCTGCTGACACGTCCGCCATATACGGTATTTCCTATCTTGTCATTTTCAATACGACCGTAGCTTTTTTAGCACAAAATATAGCCCAGCAATACACAACAACATCGCATGCTTCTTTGCTTATTTCATTAGAATCGGTTTTCGGATTTTTGCTAGCCATCTGGTTTTACCATGATACCGTTACGCTGCAGGAACTTTGCGGCTGTACGCTGATGATGGCTGCTATCATTCTTTCCAAGCTAAAAGGCAACGGCTAATAGTTTCTTGAACTGAACGGAATCGCTGTTTTGGTATTTATAGTGTCAAGCTGCATGCCGGATGGTCTTTAGCAGGTCTTTTCCCTTGCTGATACGGGAAAACATGGCTTCGACGGAGCAGGGAAAGCGGTTGGGATTGAATCCCAGTGCCCGAAATGCGTCCCGATACGGCACGATTTCCGGAGCCTTTTTGACTGCCGTGTCAGCAAACCGCTGCTGAGCCGCTGCCACAGCCTGACTGAGCTTTTCTTCAATTTCCGGATATTCCCGATGGTTATCTACCCCTTTGGCAACTACTACACCAATATACAATTTAGGGATTTTTTCAAATATGTCGGATGCTACTTTAAAATTCATATGAATACCACTTCCTTTACTTCAACGTAAACTGATTATAAATACTACTGTACCATATGAAAGCAGGCATACACAATACACCAGCTATAGAATAGGAACGGGCTTTCGAAAAGTTATTTGCTATGGATAATACACAGAATCATGCTATAATCAAACCAATATTACATAATATATTACAAGGACACCTACTATGACTATGCAGGATTTTTTAATGACGTATACTAGAAAAACAATTGCATTGGATACGCTAGAAAAGGCTTTCTTTTCAGTATCCCCCCAGCTTTTTGTGCAACAAATACAGGAATTAGAACATACGCATATCCTAAAGGGCATCAAATCGCATGGGACGTATGTCAACGGCCTGTACCAAAAATACACTATTAACACACATGCATTGTACGCCCCCATTATCGAAAAAATCCAGGCAGATGCGTTAACGCTTCACATTTCCGGTTCTTTGGATATTTCCTGGTATTACACAAAGCCCATTGCCTATTGGCAGCAAGACTGCCAGGATATTCAAAAATTAGATGTCTATCTAAAAACTCATGTTTCTATTCCGCCAGCTTCCCTGCAGCAGCGTTCCTATGATATTTTTGGTGATGAAAAATTATTGACAAAGCAGGGAATTTCTTTACTCAGCCGCGTTCGAGTCCCACTGTCCTCCCTGCATATTATCGATGAATATGACCCGCTTATGCTGGCATTTCACCCCATGCAGCATACCTCAGCAACGCTGTGCCACTTCATTGTCGAAAATAAGGCGCCGTATTTCCGTCTACTTCCGCTGTTTTCTCAAACGCATTGGACATCCCTGATTTTGGGATATGGTTGGAAAATTGTCGGCAACCTTTGTTTGCTTCCGCAGCAATGCGGCCAGCCCCAGGCCCACCATATCTGCTGGTATTTTGGCGACTTTGATTGGGAAGGACTGCGTATCTGGCATGCCCTGGCGGCGCAGTCTTCTCCTATAACCGTTCGGCTGGCTGTACCGTTTTACCGAAAATTTTTGACGCATACGCCAAGTAAAGGCAAGGAAAACCAGCAGCCAGCTCCCGCCGTTTTCAATAATTTTTTACAGCATTTTTCATTGGATGAACAAGAACAGTTTCGCCGTATACTGCAGGCTGGCTATTACTATCCGCAGGAAACACTGACGGTTCAGGACATGATGTCGTGTATAAAGGAGCTTACTTATGAAACTTGAAAATTTTTCAGAGCGCATGTCCCGCATCTTACTGATGACACCTTTGTATCAGTTAGGAAAACGCAAACTGCCGCAAGCCAATGCCGAAACGGTATCCTGTATGGAGTTGGGCTTAATGACACTGCTTTTCTTTTTTGAAATGATGCTGGACGGCAAAAAAAAAGCAGGTATTCGTGACGTTGCCGCATTTTTGCAGGAACAGACAGCGTCTTCTCTCTTTTCTGATTTTGCATCATATGAAAAATTAGCCCGAGACATCATTGCAGTCTTTCGCCCGCCTACAGGCAAACGAAATGAAGAGTATTTTTATGATTGGGTCAACCATACACCCGCTTCTGCCCAATATTCGTATCTGAAAGCGGACAAGGCAAATCTTTCTTCTAATGAACAATATTACGTACTTGACGAGCAAGGATTGGAACTCATTTTTGCTACAAAAGAATATTTCAATGAATACCAGCTCTCCATTAACCAGCTTATACTGCGTAAACAGCTGGAAAAAGGACAATTCGTTCTCGCCCTGCGTCAAGTAGAAGAAATGCGTTTAGATGTAGAAACGCTGCGCAGCCGCATGCATCATATCCAACAAGAAATTCACCGCAGTATTGTTTCTGAAGAAACACTGCAGCGGTATCGTAAAATTGTAACGGATATGAATCAGCGTTTAAAAAGTGAAGAAGATGAATTTAAAGAACTAAAATCTTTTATCAGCGAAACGAAACGGCGCATTCATGACAATGTCGATAAAGACCCAGAACGACGGGCATATGAAAATATTTTGGATGTAGAACGGCGATTGGATGCAGTCCACGCCGCGCACCGCGGCCTTTTGCAACTGGGCATCGATTTGGGGACATCTGCCCTGACAGCTGCCGAAGAAGCGTTATACTTTTCCGGCATTGACAGTTTCAATTTTAATGATGAAATTACAAACCGCATGTTTGCGTCTCCATTGCCGTTGACGGCATCACGCCGACTAATAGAGCCTTTTTTACCGCTAGAACAATGTACCGTCTGGTCGCCTCTTGCTGTTTTCTTTCCCCAGCGCTTAGAACGGCTGGAACAGGAAAATACGCAGGAAAAATTTCCGGATTGGGAAGAAAAAGAGCAGGATGAAAAAATACTGCGCAATATACAACAGCATTATGCCGCTATCACAGCAGATTTGCTATCACATCTGCAGCAAAAGCACACAACAACCTTAAAAGCCTTTTTCGCTTATGAAGAAATCCATCATCCTTCATTATGTCATGACCGTCAATTTTATATTTTTTGGATGCTTCTTCATCGCAAAGGGACACTTCTCCTGACAAAAGACCAATTGGCACCCAATTCTATATACGCAGATATCCTCACAGTATCTCCTGCATTGCAGGAAATATCTGTCACAGAATGTTCCGGCATACTGCAGTTCGCAGCGTATACTATCAGCAACATGACTATCAAGGTGGTGACTCATCCATAATGGAATATACAGATGAAATTATTCAAGCAGCATTTCAAATCTATACTAAACTTGCCAGTCAAGGGCAAATTTTAAAATCAGAAAGCGGCCGATATTGGGATGATGATGAAGTCCGTTCGCTTACCAATGCCTACGCCCAAGCCGTACAGTGTACCATTATTCATGACGCAATGTATCTATATTTGATCCCTATCGCTGCCGATTCCCCGTTTCATATGCGCAATGACACAATAAAAAAAGAATATTTGACTGCCAAATCCGTCAACATGGACATTTACCTGATGTATTTGTCCATTATCGTCCTGTTTGGCATTTTTTATGATAGTTATCAATCGGCAGAACCACTGCAGTTTGTCCCCCTGTCTCGCTGGCTTGATGAAATGAACCAACGCATGGACACACTGCAGCGATACGATCCGGCACTGCTGCGTCAAGCAGAAACAG
>CALBLM010000270.1 GCA_937895695.1 uncultured Megasphaera sp. | reverse complement strand
TAAAATATTGAGTTTATTATAAACACGTTTGTCCAATATGTCAAGACATATTCATGGCCGCACATGTATCATTTCGTGCCAATTAATTGCATTTGCTCCATCCGCAATTTTTACACGTATTGCAACCGCCTTCAAAGACAAGAGGTTCACCGCACTGCGGACAAAACATCGAATCAGCCGTTACTTTTTTATCTGCCTTAGGATATACAGGCATTTTTTTTATTGGCAGATTTCCATTGGCAACAGATGATACCTGTTTCAATTCTTCTTGTACTTCTGTGTACATATCCAAAAGCGCGTTACCTACAGCCATGGGACAACAAGATCCTTTACTCGTATCTCCCCGCGTAGCCCGCCGTACGGAATAAGACGGACAATTTCCTGTCGAATTGAGCTGATCTACAATGGTATAAATATCAAGTCCCGCCCGGGCACTAATGGATATCATACGTGATAGGCCAATCATAAAATTATTGCAGCCGCCTGTAGATCCTTTGCTCAAATACGTTTCCAGTAAGGCTCCCGTTTCCGGATCAAAAAATGCCATACAGTGCAAGCTGCCGCATCCTGTAATCAATTTTCGTTTCTTGCCGATAACATTATCATCAATAGAGACAATTTCTCCCCGTTCCAGTCCTTCACCGGCAGTAGGTACCGTATTTTCTTCAACGTGCGTCGTTAAAATGCCGGCACGCTTACAGCCATCACGGAACAACGTTAACCCCTTACAGCCTTTTTCATAAGCCAACATATATAATTTTTCTGTATCTTCTACGGTAAAACTATTGGGAACATTGACGGTTGAGCTAATAGATGCATCAATATGCTGCTGCCATGCTGACTGCATCGCAATTCGCTGATGATAATCCAATGTTAATGCTGTCACAAAATATGGCGGTAAGTTTGCATCATCTTTAATGCCGTGTGCCTTCATATATGCTTCAACAATCGGCGTGTAGACTTTGTAATATACATCAGTACCATGAAGTGATTCTGTTTTTCTTTCATAAAAATTAGCATAAATCGGTTCAATACCACCGGATATGCCCAACATCGTAGACAAAGTCCCTGTTGGTGCTATAGTCAACAGTTGAGAATTTCGCAAACCGTACTGTTTAACAAGGTTCGCTGTTTTTTCCGTTGTATTGGCTTTAAAATACGGCGTTGCCATGATTTCATCGACATGACAATTAGCAAAAGCACCTCGTTCTGACGCCAACATGGCCGAAGCTGCAATCGCTGTATCAGCCATGGCAAAGCCAATTTGATGGCATAATTTCACTGCCTTTTCACTGCCATAGGTAATACCTAGTTTAATCAGCATATCGCCAAGGCCCATGATGCCTAACCCAATTTGCCGCCAAGCCTGTACAGAATCCCGCTGTTCTTTAAGCGGATGCAACGGTAAGCCTTCGTCCAACACATCGTTCAGAGCCCGAACTGCTACAGTAACGCATCGTTTAAAATCTTCCATATCAAAGACTGCCTGTGCAGTACATGGCTGCTGCACAAAATTAGCCAAATTCATGCTGCCAAGCAAACAGGAACCCCCTGCCGGCAACGGTTCTTCTGCACACGGATTGACGCCGGAAAAAGTAAATTCTTTCGTATTTGCCAACAAATTCCACGAAGAAATACGATCCCAAAACAAAGCACCCGGTTCACCATAATCCCAGTTCGTTTCTGCAACAAGGTGAAATACATCAGCTGCATTTACCAAACTTTCTATTACTTGGCCTGTTTCTTTGCGCGTATAATGCAGTCGAAACTGCTGACGATGTTTCACAGCTTCCATAAATTCGTTACTCAAACGAATCGAAATATTGGCCTTAGTCACTTTGTTTAAATCCGTTTTCAATTTGATAAAATCCAACACATCCGGATGCGCACAGTCAATCGAAATCATCAGCGCACCGCGTCGGCCATTTTGTCCAATCAATTCCGTTACCAGAGAGTACAATGTCATAAACGAAATAGACCCGCTCGTTTCTTTTGCCGCATTATTAATGCGAGCTCCTTTCGGGCTTAATTTAGATATATCAATACCACAACCGCCACCATAACTATACGTACGTGCTAACTTGCCAGCCCGGTCAAAAATGCTTTCAATATTGTCGTCTGGCGGCGTAATCACATAACAATTGGATAAGGTAATCTTCTTTCCTTCATATTCCAATCCCCGATTCGCTAAAATACGTCCGCCAAACAAAAACTTTTTTTCCCGAATCAATTTTGCTGCTTCTGTATCGTGCCCGCTTACTCGGTCAATCCAATGGTCAAATGTTTCTCCATTGCTGCAGTATTTATTTTTCCAAATATCCATGCCGAGCTGGTTGTCTTTTCCTAGCCATTCAGCTTCATTCATACTAGTACCTCCGTTTGCGTATACCATATATTGTATATTTATTTATTGTATATAGCATATTATGTATTTATCATGTTTAATGATAGCACATTCTTACGCTCCGTCAAGGCAATGCGCTATTCAGATTGGACATGACGATTCCGTAAAAAACGAGTAACAACACGACGATACACATCTGTATCCGTTTCAATTCCCACGGCATGCGGGGATTTGGAAAAAACATATACATGTTTATCCTTACTACCGCAAGTATCATACAAATCTTGTACAGTTTGTACGGGGACCAATTTATCTTGGCCGCCATGCAAAAACAATATCGGTGCTTTAATAAAACGAACTGCCTGGACCGGTTCAATATTAGCCACTAATTTATGGGTATGAAACAGCATCGCCGCTTGAAAAAATGGATCTAGAATATTATATCCCCATACAACCCGTTCATCTTGTACGGTCTGCCGTAATTTTTCCCTACCCAAGGCGATAATATTTCCATACGAACTATCTGCTATGACAAAGGATAATGAATCGCCTCGGTCACTTCCTGCATACAGTAACGCCATGGCTGCCCCCAATGAAATACCATGAAGCCCGATTTTCATACTGCCATCTCGCTGACGCAGCCATTGTATCCATTGCGTCAAATCGTCGATTTCACTCAATCCCCAGTCCGTATGCTCTCCACCGCTTTCACCATGGCCTCGCAAATCAATCAGCAATACATTATATCCCAAATTTCGATATATCGATACGTAAGGAAGGCACATCGCACGGTTTTGATACAGGCCGTGTAAAAGGATGACTGTTTGATGGGAACCGCGTTTATCCGCAATATACGTTCCTCGCAGCATAGTTCCATCAATACCATTGACGCGAACCGGTTCCCAATCCCGTTCCTTTTCCAACTGCCGCATCTGCGAGCTATCTCGACTATGATTTTCAATTCCTAATACGGTATCCCATGGTGCAGTACGAAATTCTTCAAATGCCATATTACCAATAAAGCACCCCGCTGCAATTCCCAGGACCAGCAATCCAAGGAATACTTTTCCCAACCATCGCAACATATCTACGTCTCCTTTTTGTTGTCTATTCATCCATCAGTATAGACCTTATAGCATCCTCCAAGTCAAGATGAGTCAATTAGGAAAGGAAATCTGCTTTGTTATTTACACAACACAATCATTTCTCCATCATCCGGTACATAAATATCCCCTTCATAATACACAGAAGCTTCTTTTGTATATTGTGTTTTTCTTGTCGTCAGCGACGTATCTTCTGTATGATATAAAATGACATGGCTCACTTGCAGTTGAGCCGCTGTTTCTGCCGCCTCTTTGACCGTACTGTGATGTTTTTCATAAGGATGAAATACATCTTTTTGATGATACAGGCAAAATGCTTCTTCCAACAGCCAGTCTGTTTTCCATGCATATGACCGGCACCGCTCATGATACGGTTCATCACCCAGACAAGTCAGCCGCATCCCATCAGCAAATCGAAGTTCATAGCCAAACTGTTTGGCCTTGGTAGATGCAATATCAAAAGCAGTCAAGGTCATGTCCAAAAAAGTTCGTTGGTCTCCATCCTGCAGTTCATCCAAATGAATACGCGTGCCGATGTATGAAAAATCTTTTTTCTTTAACATCATTTCAGACATAACAAGAAGCATATGTTTGACGACATCATGACAGTAAATATAAAAATCACCATTATACCGTCCTGCAGCCATAAGCGATGCAATTTTGCGAATAACCCATATAACACCTAAAATGTGATCCGTATGACCGTGTGTAACAAACATATGATGAAATCCTTCATATTGCACGCCCGCTTCTTCTAATTTACGCAAAATCGTATTGCCGCCGCCGGCATCTGTCAAAAAATATCCTTTTTCCGTGTGAATTAAAAAACAAGTATTATAGCATTGGGTTACCATAGCATTGCCTGTTCCCAACATATGCAACGTACGTGACATCATCAACATCCTTTCGCTTGGGTATGGAACTATAAAAAGCCCTTCTGCCATATGGAGAAGGGACTTTGTCATATATATGTTGTTATTCAGTTGCTTCTTCCCTTAGGACAACCCGTTCTGTACCGTCAATTTCCCGCAGCTGAACAGAAATATCTTCCTTTCGGGATGTCGGTACATTCTTTCCTACGTAATCCGCCCGAATCGGCAATTCCCGATGGCCTCTATCCACCAACACAGCCAGTTCAATAAATCGCGGCCGTCCTAGTGCCATAATTGCATTTAGCGCTGAACGAACGGTTCGTCCTGTAAACAAAACGTCATCTACCAAAATGACAATCTTACCATCTGCATCAAATGCACTGCCTTCGCTGCCAACTGTATTGATATGGCTTTTTTTTCCATCATCTCGGTATGCAGAAATGTCTAAATCATAGACAGGTAAACTTTTTCCCTCAATTGCTGTCAGTTCTGCTGCCAGTCGTTTAGCCATGGGGACACCACGCGTATGAATACCAACAAGAACGGTATTATCCATTCCTTTATTCCGTTCAATAATTTCATGAGCAATACGGCGGATAGCCCGGCTGATTGCTTTTTCATCCATCAATACATTTTTATCTTTCCACATGGCGCATACCTCGCTTACCGGCGTTCTTCAGCCTGCTGCAAACATGCTAAAAAATCCGCTGGAGCCGGTGCCTCAAAATGCATCGATTCTCCTGTAATCGGATGGACTAAATCTAAGCAGTGAGAATGAAGTGCCTGTCCTTCAATTGGAAATTTATCTTTTTTATATCCGTATAATGGATCATTGACAACGGGATGATGAATATATGCCATATGGACGCGAATTTGATGGGTCCGACCCGTTTCCAGCTTGCATTCAATCCATGTATACATACCATAGCGTTTTAGTACTTGAAAATGAGTTACTGCTTCACGGCCGCCTTTAAAAGTCACAGCCATTTTAATTCGGTCTTTAGCATGGCGGCCAATAGGTGCATCTACAATGCCCCTATCTTCAGTAATCGTTCCATGGACCAAGGCCCAATAGGTTCGCCGTGCTGTATGTGCTTTAATTTGTGCAGCCAACCCACGGTGCGCTTCATCTGTCTTAGCAGCCACCATAACACCGGATGTGTCTTTATCCAGTCGATGGACAATTCCCGGACGAATCACGCCATTAATACCGGATAATTCACCTTTGCAGTGATACAGCAAAGCATGTACCAGCGTGCCATTGGGATTCCCGGCTGCCGGC
>CALBLM010000269.1 GCA_937895695.1 uncultured Megasphaera sp. | reverse complement strand
AAGTCACCGGTCCGACCGGCAAAGGTGTGGGCATCCATCAAGGCATTTTTTGCCGATGAAATCGTACCCAGTACAGATCGCGGCGGAAATTGCTTGTCATCCAAATTCATCTGCTTGAGGCAGTCCTTTATTAGCGTCATTTGGTCGGTGCTATCATAAATCGTAAAATTGCGGGTATAGCCAAACTTGCCGTCAATTTCAAATCGAAGCAATTTGGCGCAAAAGGAGTGAAATGTACTGAGCCACATGCTTTCTGCACGGACACCGACTAATTTTTCAACGCGTTCGCGCATTTCTTTGGCTGCTTTATTGGTAAAGGTAATAGCTAAAATACCATATGGCGACACGCCCTTTTCCAATAAATGAGCAATACGGCACGTCAATACTTTGGTTTTACCCGAACCGGCGCCGGCGGTAATCAACAGCGGTCCTTCTGTATGCTGTACGGCTTCCAGCTGCCTATCATTCAACGTATCAAAAATGGGATTCATACGGTCTCCTTCCCTATTCTATTGGTGAAAAAAAGCCCCACCATCACGATGAGGCTTTTCTATCCATCTTGTACTTATTTCAATGCTGCCAAAATCGGCGGAACAATCTGTTTTTTACGGCTCATAACGTGAGGCAAATATACTTCTTTATCGAGTACGTCTTTGCCAAATGCTTTGCTAACAGCATCATCCATATTGCCGGCAAAGATGAAGTTTGTCGATTCATCAATAATGCTGGTAATCATGAGGAAGCAAGCATCATACTGTTTAGCAGCCCGCATTTTTTCCAAGGCACTGAGCAATACCGTTTTCTGTGCCAACAAATCCGCTGTATCCATGACTTGTACCTGAGAAATCGTAAAGGTTTTGCCGCTATCTGAAAATTCTTTCATATCGCTAGATGCAATCTGTTCCGGCGTCAAGTCAGATACGTTAGCACCGGCTTTGAGCATTTCCATGCCGTATGTTTCGACATCGACACCAGCAATACCTGCCAATTCAGCAGCTGCGTCTTTATCCTGCTGCGTGCAAGTCGGCGAACGGAATAAGACTGTATCGGAAATAACAGCCGATAAGAGCAATCCAGCAATTTCTTTGGGAATGGCAATATGAGCCTGTTTATACAATTCCGTAATAATCGTAGCCGTGCAACCAACAGGTTTGAACAAAATGAAAATCGGTGCTGTCGTGTCCAACGTACCGCCAATACGGTGATGGTCTACGACACTGACAATTTCAGCTTCATCAATACCATCAATAATCTGTTTCTTTTCGTTGTGGTCGACGAGCATGACTTTCTGTTTTTCTACGCCGGCTACGCAATCTGCACAAACTAAGCCGACATATTTGCCGTCATCGACAACGGCATATTGGCCGTCAGCCGGTACATCATGACCATTATCTTTGGTGCTAAAGAACAATTCCGGATCGTGCATCAAGTCTTTGACCGTGCTGAGTTCCTGACCTGTCACGGTTTTGATAAATTCTTCAGCCAAGCTGGCACGATCGACAACGCCGACGAAGTTGCCATTATCTGCAACTGGTGCAATGCTGCTTTCATGGGCTGCAAACCAATTGGCTGCGTCTTTCAAGCTGGCACTCACTTTCAGGGCTTCAACTTCTGTATGAACGGCATCGCCAACTTTAACATAAAAATCTTTGACAATCGGCTGCGCTTCGACATGGAAATAATCCAATGCAAAGGCCGTTTCTTTGTTAATTTCACCGGCACGAATAGGAACAGCGTCCACACCTTGAAGCTGCTGTAATTTTGCATATGCAATTGATGAACAAATGGAGTCCGTGTCCGGGCTCTTATGACCTGTAACAAAAATCTGTTTTGCCACGATACATCACCTCATAAAAAATATACTATGACTAATCATGCCAACGTATCCCCAAAAGGACAGGACATGACACCTGGGTTTCTTTCGGGGATACATCAACAACGCTATCTACATTATATCACAAAAGGCTTAGCCTTTACGAGTTTTCGTCAATTCCTGAATGTGAGCAACGACTTCATCAATAGATTTTGCGCCTAAATCGCCTTTGGAACGATCGCGAAGTCCCAAGGTGCCGTTTTCCATTTCTTTATCGCCAACGACAGCCATGTACGGTACTTTTTCCATTTGCGCTTTGCGAATCTTATAGCCGATTTTTTCGCTGCTTTCATCGACTTCGGCACGAATGCCCAATTTCTTGAATTTCTTAGCCAAGTCTTTGACATAGGCCAAGTGTTTGTCCGAAATCGGCAAGAATTTAATTTGTACTGGAGCCAACCATACAGGGAATGCACCGGCATAGTTTTCGGTAATAATGCCCAAGAACCGCTCAATACTGCCGAAGCAAGCACGATGAACCATGACAGGACGATGTTTCTGACCATCTTCGCCGATATAGGTCATGTCAAAGCGTTCCGGCATGAGCATATCGAGCTGGATAGTACCGCACTGCCACGTACGGCCGATAGAATCTTTTAAGTGGAAATCCAGTTTCGGGCCATAGAATGCGCCGTCGCCTTCATTGATAACATACGGAATATGGCGTTCTTCAATAACATCATGTAATGTTTTCGTTGCCAGTTCCCAAATTTCATCAGAACCCATGGAATCTTTTGGACGCGTCGATAATTCAACATGGTATTCCAAACCGAACTGTTTGTATGCTTTATCGAATAAGTCCATAACGCCGGAAATTTCTTCT
>CALBLM010000268.1 GCA_937895695.1 uncultured Megasphaera sp. | reverse complement strand
GTATTTAGCGTAATAGCAAAAGGTCTTGCCACATGAAGCGACAAGACCTTTTTTTGTATATAGGTGTTCATTTGCAGTAATATACGATATTTTTGGCAGTATCCTATAAAAAATTGTAAAAAAGAATGGTGCATGAGGACAACATGCCTCATGCACCATTCTAAGAAAATAGGTACTATTATGCTTCGTGTGGACGCATTGGCGTGAAAGTAAATTCGTTGCCATCAAAATCAATGGAAACGGTATCGTCTTCACGAACGGTACCGGCAATGATGTCACGACTCAATGCCGTTTCTACAGTATGCGTAATCAAGCGACGAAGGGGACGAGCACCAAACTGCGGATTGAAACCTTGATCGGCCAAGGCTTGGAGTGCATTGTCTGTCCATGTAAGATGGATTTTGACTTGTTTTTCCAAACGTTTGCCAAGGCGTTCCAACAGGATAGAAGCAATGTCTTTGACTTGTTCTTTTTGGAGTGCTTTGAAGACGACAATATCATCGACACGGTTGAGAAATTCCGGACGGAAGTATTGTTTGAGCAATTCCCGAACTTTTTTATTCGCTTCATCATAATCTTTAGATTCCAAAATTTCATGAGAACCTAAGTTACTGGTCATGATGATAATCGTGTTCTTAAAGTTGACGACACGACCTTTGCCATCGGTTAAGCGACCATCATCCAAAATCTGCAACAGTACATTAAAGATATCAGGATGAGCTTTTTCGATTTCATCGAGCAGAATAACACTGTATGGATGACGACGAACGGCTTCGGTTAACTGACCGCCTTCATCATAACCAACATATCCCGGAGGAGCCCCGATTAAACGGGATACAGTATGTTTTTCCATGTATTCTGACATATCGATACGAATGATGTTGCGTTCATCATCAAAAAGGGATTCAGCCAATGTTTTGGCAAGTTCTGTTTTGCCGACACCTGTTGGGCCGAGGAAGATGAATGAACCAATGGGGCGATTCGGATCTTTAATGCCTGCACGTGCACGGATAATAGCATCGCTGACAACTTGTACGGCTTTGTCTTGACCGACAACACGCTGATGCAGTGTTTCATCGAGGTGAAGCAGTTTTTCTCGTTCACCTGTCATCATTTTTGTAACAGGAATACCGGTCCAGCGGCTAACGACCTGGGCAATATCTTCTTCGCCTACTTCTTCTTTTAAGAGCTGCGAATCTTGATGTTCTGCCAAATATGCTTCTTGATCTTTTAATTTCTGCTGTAATTCCGGTAGTTTACCATATTTTAATTCAGAAGCTTTGGCTAAATCAGAATTATGTTCAGCCTGTTCCATCTGACTTTTTACGGAGTCAATTTCTTTCTTGATTGCCTGGGTGCGAAGAATCGATTGTTTTTCTTCATCCCATTGTGCTTTCAATGTACTTTCTTTTTCTTTTAATTCATTTTTAGTTTCCGTAATTTTAGCCAAACGTTCTTTGGATGCCTCATCGGTTTCCTTATTGAGTGATTGTTCTTCAATTTCGAGCTGCATGATTTTATGACGCAGTTCGTCGATCGGAGTCGGCATCGATTCGATTTCTGTCCGCAGTTTTGCGGCTGCTTCATCGACTAAGTCAATGGCTTTGTCCGGCAGGAACCGGTCAGAAATATAACGGTCAGACAAAACAGCGGC
>CALBLM010000267.1 GCA_937895695.1 uncultured Megasphaera sp. | reverse complement strand
TCGTGCCGCAATTATACGCGGGCCTATATTCGCCACTTATTTAAAGCAGAAGAATTACTGGCGTATCGCTTAGTAAGTATCCATAATTTGTATTTCTTGCTGCAGTTTATGCGTGATATGCGGCAGTCTATTTTTGACGGTACTTTTAGAGAGTTTCGTCAAGAATTTTGGAAACGGTATCAAGATGCATAACCGTTACGTATCTTGTATATAGATAACGAAACCATATGGGAGGTGAATCGATTGGATTTAATGGATTTGAATAACTTTTGGCCGATTATCGTCATGGTGGTTATTTTTTATTTCTTGTTGTGGCGTCCGCAGAAAAAACAGCAGAAAAAACGGCAGGAAATGCTAAATAGCATGAAAAATGGTGCCAAAATTATTACAGCCGGTGGATTGTACGGTACCATCGTATCGATGCATGATGACTATGTCATTGTCCGCTTGGCTGACAAAGTAGAAGTCAAAATGACTCGTAATGCCATTAGCCAGGTCCTCGGAAAACAAGCGCAGTCTGACCATAAAAAAACTGCTAAAAAATCCGAAGCCAAAGCTGCTGATACGACAGCGGAACCGGCAAAGGCTGAACAAACCAATGAAACCAAATAAGGGAGACCTTCGAAAAGCCATGAAAAGCCGGCTTCAAGCTGTTTCTGCAGCACAAGCTGCTGTATGGAGTGATGCTGTTTGCAGACGATTAACTGCATTGCCACCGTATCAAACGGCGAGTCGGCTCATGGCCTTTTTGAATATGAAAGGTGAAGTATCGCTAGATACATTCCTCATACAGGCACTGAAGGAAGGAAAAGAAGTATATGTGCCCTATTGTTTTGCCAATGGACACATGGAAGCAGTACAGATGACTTCCCTAAACGATGTGGTACATGGAATGTATGGTATCCGTGTACCAAAAGAAGGAAGTCCTCGTATTGCGCCAGAACAATTAGAGTGGATTATTGTGCCAGGCCTGGCTTTTGATGCAGAGGGACATCGGTTGGGACGAGGTGCCGGATTTTACGACCGCTATTTACAGCGGGCACCACAGGCAGCTGTCACGGCTGTGGCCTGGGACATTCAGATAGTACCTCATGTGCCGACTGAAGCACATGATTATCCATTACCGGCTGTATTGACCCAAAGCCGGTATATGGTACAGTGATGTATATCATTCAGTAAAAGGAGGGAACACTGTTGCGGACTCGCAATATGGTAAAATTTTTTGGTGCGGTTATCATTATTTTAGCCGTATTCCTTACCTTTATTTATCCGCTTGCCAATTCCATTAAACAAGGCCTGGACCTTCAGGGCGGTACACATATTGTACTGGAAGCTGAAGATACGCCGGATGCACCGGTTACAGAAGATTCATTGAGCCGTGCTGTTTCTATCGTAGAACGTCGTATTAATGAAATGGGCTTGACAGAACCGCTTGTACAAAAAGAAGGGGCTCGCCGGATTATTGTAGAACTTCCTGGCGAAAAGAATCCGGAAAAAGCGATTGAAACGATCGGTAAAACAGCGGTCATGGAATTTAAAGATGAAAGCGGTACGACACGCATGGGCGGTCAAGATTTAAAAACCGCAAAAGAACAAATTGAAAATGGTAACAAAAATGTTGTTGCTATTGAATTTACCGATGAAGGGGCAAAGAAATTTGCCGATTTGACAGCTTCCAATGTAGGACATAAGATTTCCATTCTCTTAGATGGTGAAGTATTGACAGCGCCTGTCGTCAATGAACCGATTACGGGCGGTAAAGCAGTCATCACGGGCAGCAAGTCCTTGGAAGAAGCCAAAAACTTGGCTATTTTGCTTCGTTCTGGTGCACTTCCTGTTAAATTAAAAGTAATGGAAGTACGGACCATTGGCCCAAGCCTGGGACAAGATTCCAAAATCAAGAGTGAAAAAGCCTTTGCCATTGGCATTGTACTCATCATGATTTTCCTCATCGTTATTTATCGAGTATCCGGTATTGTAGCAAACGTAGCCTTATTGGTATATGTATTGATTTTACTGGCTATTTTGAAATACTTGGATGCTACGTTAACATTGCCGGGTATTGCCGGTATCATTTTATCCATGGGTTTTGCCGTCGATGCCAATATTCTTATTTTTGAACGATTCAAGGAAGAAGTCCTTATCGGCAAGAGTCTGCGAACGTCAATGGATGCCGGATTTAAACGAGCATTTAATACGATTTTAGATGCCAATGTTTCCGTTATGATTGCGGCCATTGTCCTGATTGTCATGGGAACCGGTACCGTAAAAGGCTTTGCCGTTAACTTGGCATTAGGGTTGATTGTCAGCATGTTTACAGCCATCCTTGTTAGCCGTTCTTTGTTGACCTGGTTTATTAATACCGGCTTGATTACCAATCCTTGGTTCTATGGATTGAATCGCAAAGCACCGGAACATATGCTGAAAAAGGGGGAACAGAAATGAGTTTTGATATTGTCAAACACAGAGTATGGTGGTTTACCCTTTCGTCTGTTCTCGTCATTGCCAGTGTAATTTCTATTTTTGTCAATGGATTTAACTTCGGCATTGATTATACAGGCGGTACGATTTTGGATATGCAGTTCCAACATGCCGTTACTGTTTCCCAAGTTCGTGAAGTCGTTGATAATGCCCAAATGGATTTGGAAAATAGTGTGATTCAGTTGTCTGGTGTAACCGATCAGGAAGCGTCGCAGGACGTGATGATTCGTATGCGCAATTTATCCAGTGATGAAAGCAAAGCCATTGCAACCCAGCTCAGTGATAAATTAGGCGGTGCTGAAATTAAGCGTACTGAATCAGTCGGAGCGGTTATTGGTTCAGAAGTAACAAAAAATGCCGTCATGAGTTTGGCTGTGGCCTTTATTGCCTTGGCTGCGTATATTTCTTTCCGTTTTGAATACAAAATAGCAATTTCTGCATTAGTATCTATTTTCCATGATTTAATTATGGTCTTAGGATTTTTCTCCTTTTTCCATTTGGAAATTGATGCTTCATTCTTGGCAGCTATTTTGACAGTTGTCGGGTATTCGATGAACGAAGCAGTCGTTATTTTTGACCGTGTTCGTGAAAATACGCGGACCCATCGCCGGACAGATACGTACGAAAAACTAGCACATGACAGTATTTCCCAAAGTATTCACCGTAGTATTTATACGTTGACAACGGTACTTTTCGCTTGCGGTGCCTTGCATTTCTTTGGCGGCGAATCGACGAAAAACTTTTCTCTCGTCATGCTTATCGGCTTTATTAGCGGTGCCTATTCTTCGATTTGTGTAGACACATCCCTGTGGGTTGTATGGAAAAATCACAGCCATCGCCGTGGTCCGAAAGCAGTAGAACCAAAAGAAGAAGAACAAGCAGAAGAAGCATAATAGTAATATGAAAAAGAGCTGTCACACAATGAGACGTTTGAATTGAATCCTTGTTGTGACAGCTCTTTTGGTATATGCATATTCTTGACTTAGAGCAATGTCTAAGTGGTATAATAGATATGGTTTAAGAGTCTTAGTATGTAGTATATAGGAGGCTGCTATGGAAAAAGCAAAAGTATATTTTACCGATTTTCGCTGTAAAGTAGGTACCAATAATTTAATGAAATTAAGAAAGCTCTGCAAACGAGCAGGCATTGCCAATATTGATTTTGAAGGCAAATTTGTAGCTATTAAAATGCATTTTGGCGAATTGGGCTGTCTAGCATCACTGCGTCCGCAGTATGTTAAATGTGTTGCTGATTTGGTCAAAGAATTGGGTGGCAGACCCTTCCTGACAGACTGCAATACCCTCTATCCGGGCAGTCGTAAACATGCGTTGGAAC
>CALBLM010000266.1 GCA_937895695.1 uncultured Megasphaera sp. | reverse complement strand
CTCAGTCGCCCATTGCGCTGCAGACGTTAGTTGTGAATTTAATTGCCTTTCTGTTGCCTCCGAAACAGGCCTGTCTGACGATGCTGGTATATATCGGTATTGGAATGATAGGCGTACCCGTATTTACTGGAGGTACGGCAGGGCCAGGAAAAATGTTTGGCCCAACGGGTGGATATATTTGGGGGTATGTCGTTGCCGTTGGACTCATTGCTTGGTTAAAAGGAAGGCCATATAATTTTAAACGATTTGCTTGTGCAGCTATTATCGTGGGAATTCCCAGCATTTATTTATTTGGAGTTGTCCAACTGAAATTCGTTACCGGCATGCCTTGGGAAGCTGCGATTATGAGTGGTGTGCTGCCGTTTATTCCACTAGATGTTGTCAAATGCTTGGCGGCTGCTGCCTTGGCACGGCCTATTTATAAACTATTTGGGCACATAGCATAATGGAAGATGTATATATTTTAGATGGTCTGCGCAGTTATATCGGCGTATATAACGGTATGTATCGGCATGTACCGGCAGAGCAATTAGGAGCAGATGTATTGCAAAGACTGGTGTCCTCTTGCCATATACCGGTAAAAGATATAGATAGTATTATTTGCGGTAACGCTGTAGGAGGTGGCGGTAATATAACCCGGCTGATGGCTCTCACAGCTGGGATAGATGAGACTATACCGGCTTTTACCATAGACATGCAGTGCTGCAGCGGGTTAACGAGCATTTGTACGGCAAGTACGGCGATTGCCTGCGGACAGGAACAGGTACGTATTGTTGGTGGCTTTGAAAGTGCATCAACCCAGCCAATTCGGAGTCATCATCCCAATCATCCGGCTTATACGGGAGTCCATGATACATACATGACGGCTCAATTTGTGCCATCATGCTGGGATGAACAGATAATGCTCAAAAGTGCAGAAGCTACAGCGGTGGAAGCAGGTATGAGCCGTCATGATTTAGATGTTTGGGTATTGCGAAGTCATCGGCTGGCCGATCAGGCAGAACAATCTGGGATGTTACGTCGTGTACAGGCTAGCATACAAGGCAGTATTCGTGATGAAGGAATCCGCCGCCGTATCAATCAAACGTTCTTAGATCGGCTGCCATGTATCCTTCCCGAAGGAAACGTATTAACGGCAGGAAATACGTGTTTAACCCATGATGGTGCGGCCCTGTTGGCAGTTTGCTCTGAATCGTACTATAAAAGCCATGCCTGTCATCCCATTGGAAAAATAAAAGGATTTTGTATGACAGGTACGAATCCATTGCGAAGTCCCTTAGGAGCCGTACAAAGTATTGAAAAACTACTGCGTCAACAAAAAATGAATGCGTCCGATATCGATGTTTTTGAAGTCAACGAAGCATTTGCTGTCATCGATGAACTATTTGCCAGAGCCTATCCGGATTGTGTCGAGCGATACAATGTACTTGGCGGTGCCCTAGCCTATGGACATCCCTATGGTGCTACCGGAGCCATGCTGATTTTGCATGCACTGACAGCACTGCAACAAACGGAAGGAACCTTGGGATGCTGTAGCATTGCCGGTGCCGGTGGATTGGGTTGTGCCGTATTAATAGAACGAATATAAGATAAAGGATAAATGACGTTATGCAGTATTTAGATATGATACAAAAGCAACCAGCCCATAAAACGGCGCTTATTACAGAAACGGCTATATATACGTATGGTGAGCTGTGGCGGGAAGCGATGAATATAAGAACAACCATTTCGCCAGACGAAGCAGTACATTACATTAACAGTACAACTATTGCAGACCAGCTCTGTCAATTTTTGGCATATAGTGGCAGCCATGATGTTCCCGTTATGGCGACGGCTGTGAGCATGTTGCAAAAGCCGTCGCCATTAGTAGAAGTGCCATCAGAGGCTTGCATGGGTGTCATGACGTCCGGATCTACCGGGCCTAGTAAAATTCTTTGGCGAGATGTTGCCAGCTGGGCTGATTTTTTTCCGATACAAAATCATATATTTGGTATAACAGAACAAACGATTCTATTGTGTCAAGGGAGTTTAGCCTTTACGGGAAACTTGAATCTATATTTAAGTGTATTATCGGTTGGCGGTACGATCGTAGGCATCGATTCATTTCGACCGAAAACATGGTTGTCTTATATAGAAACTTATCAAGTCAATGCTATCTATTTGATTCCGGCTAAATTATTTCTGTTGCCGCAGATAGCCCATCATCAATACATGACGGTACATCATATTATTAGCGGATCCCAGGCGATGGGAAAACAACAAGCTCAATGGGTGCAGCAAATTTTTCCGCAGAGTGAAGTCATTCTATATTATGGGGCTAGTGAATTAAACTATATTACGTATATTAAAGACGCAGATATGACGGAAGACAGAAGTGTGGTTGGCAAGCCATTTCCTGGAGTGGACGTTACAATTGATAGACAGACACAGGATATCGTTGTTATGACACCGTATCATGTTTTACATGTTTCTGTACCGATGTCTCTGCATGACAGGGGATATATAGATGCGAAGGGAAATCTTCACTTTCTAGGACGCCGTGGTGATATCTGTAACATCAATGGAAAGCATATATCCTTATATCGTATCGAACAAACCATGTGTGAGCATGTACCGATTCGCGAAGTTGCCGTATTGGTTCAACATCATGGGCATGCTGATGTATTAACTGCTGTGGTAAGCGGTGCATCTGTGCCTATTACTAGAACGATGCTTTGGAAACGGCTGCGACCGTATTTACAGGATGATGAGATTCCCAAAGTATGTATATCTATAGACAGACTTCCTAAAAATGAAAGTGGAAAAATTGACAGGCAGGCGTTAAAAAAATATATATCCGCAATCGGCATGACGTGATATAATACTCCATATATACAGATAAAGGAGGATACATTTCATGAGTTTACATATTGAGGCAAAACCGGGTGACATTGCCGATCGTATTTTATTGCCAGGCGATCCGCTTCGTGCAAAATATATTGCAGAAACATTTTTAGACCATCCGGTCTGCTATAATCATATTCGGAATATTTTTGGATATACTGGCACGTATAAAGGAAAGCGGATTTCTGTACAGGGAACGGGCATGGGAATTCCTTCCATTTCTATTTATGCTACGGAATTAATGCGCGATTATGGCGTAAAAAAATTAATTCGCGTCGGAACATGTGGCGCCATGCGTAAGGATATTCATTTGCGCGATGTCATCATAGCACAAGGGGCAACGACAGATTCTTCGATTATTCGCAATATTTTTGGCGGTACGATTAATTATGCACCGTTGGCAGACTTTGCGCTTTTGCGTACAGCCTATGAAAAAGCAATGGCTCAGAATATTCCTGTCCGCGTAGGAAATATCGTTTCTGTAGATCGATTCTATGATGAAGAAATTGATAACGACAAACTGACTGCGTATGGCATTATGGCCGTCGAAATGGAAACAGCAGGACTCTATGTCTTGGCAGCTAAATATGGCGTACAGGCACTTGGACTATTTACAGTCAGCGACCATTTAGTTACTAAAGAAGCCTGCACGCCGGAAGAACGGCAAACCTCCTTTGATGATATGATTCGCATTGCCTTGGAAACAGCCTTAGAAGATTAGAGATGAGAGAAATGAAAGGGACGCCATTACGAATTATTGACAGTCATTTCCACTTATGTGATTATGAAGAATTTGATCGCATTGCCATTGTAGCAGGACATGTCAATACAGAAGAAAATTTACGGGAATCGTATAAAAAATTCCACTATGTGTACGGCATTGTCATGAGCAATAAAACCTTGGAGCCTTCTGCACATGTTTATCCGGATTATTTGAGTTACTGTATTGGATTAGATAGTGCGTACAGTAATGAACACATTGAAGAATCGCTGCCGCTGATTGAAGAAAATTTAAAACGAAGACAATGTTGCGGTATCAAATTGTATCCAGGATATAATCATTATTATGTGTCAGATTCCCGATACGATCCAGTGTATGAACTGGCACGAAAATATAAAAAGCCTGTTGCAATTCATACAGGTTTGACGTCTACAACCAATGGGTTGCTTAAATACAGCCATCCATTGACGTTGGACGAAGCGGCTGTAAAATTCCCGGATGTACAGTTTGTTATGTGTCATATTGGTAATCCTTTTTTACAGGATGCCATTGCCGTCTTGGAAAAAAATCATAATGTAGCCGTCGATTTATCAGGATTATTGGAAGGCCGTATTTATGATATGAATGCCTTTTTACAATCGCAAAAAGGGTATATCAATATGCTGCATGATTGGTTGTGCTATCTCAATCGGTATGACAGTGTCATGTTTGGTACCGATTGGCCCTTGGCTAATTTGGGAGAATATGTAACATTTGTCAAAGCCTTCATTCCCGAACATTATTGGCCAGATGTTTTCTTTAATAATGCGAACCGAATTTATAAATTAGGATTGTCGTAATAATATGTTCATCCTAACACATAATGAAATAATAATACGCTAGACCGTAAGACGTTGGCTTTTTGGGAGCTGCAACAAAGGACGATTTTTTAATCCCCTTTGTTGCAGCTCCTTTCTATTTGACAACATAGAGAGAAAAAAGCATCGGAAATTTGATACAAAAACTTTACATTAGACCTATTGACTATATAAATGGAATGTAGTATTACATAAGAGATGAGCGGATAAATCGCTTTATCATCTATACGATTAGGATGGTGTATATTATGTTGGATAAAAAATTAGTCGATGCATTAACGAAACAAGTTAATAAAGAATGGTTTTCAGCATATTTGTATTTAGATATGTATAATTATTATGCCAGCGAAACCTTGGATGGATTTGCCAATTGGTTTCATGTCCAAGTGCAAGAAGAACGCGATCATGCCATGCTGCTGATGCAGTACTTATGGAATAATGGCGTAAAAGTAGATTTAAAGAAAATTGATGCGCCAGATACGGATTTTAAGGATTATGGTGAACCGTTAAAAGCAGCATTGGAACATGAACGGTATATTACGTCTTCCATTAATGATATATATGCAGCTGCGTATGATAAAAAAGACTTTCGGACGACGCAATTTTTGGATTGGTTCGTGAAAGAACAAGGGGAAGAAGAAAAAAATACCGAAAGTGTGCTTAAAAAATATAAGATGTTTGGAAAAGATCCGAAAGGATTGTATATGTTAGATAGTGAATTAGCAACACGTGTGTATGCGGCA
>CALBLM010000265.1 GCA_937895695.1 uncultured Megasphaera sp. | reverse complement strand
CGGATTCAAGGTATCTGAATCCGTTTTTTTGATGAGGTTATTATGTTACAGCCCCATACCCCATGCGTCATATCATCTGCCAAGCTCTACCAAATGACAACAAAAAAAGCGTCATCTATGATAGATGACGCTTTGGGAACATTGCATACAATGATACAATCACGCGCTTCATCTATCAGGTAGTCCTGTCGGAATTGGCACCTTGCATTTGCAGGTTGCCGCAGTATCATTGGGCCGGTCCCTCTACTGCTCTGGATGAATATATAGAATTGTCGCTGCGTTTATTACGCTAACAATCCCCTTTCTGTACAATAACACATGATGATCATTTTTAAGTCCCCCTATACGCCGGATATACCCGGTTAATATGCACTATATACTATACTGTTCGTTCACCTAAACGTTTTACACGTCTTGTTTGAACGTTGGGTAAAGTATACACTTAGGCTATAGTTTTGTCAAGCATTTTTTTATGACAAAATATCATTGTGATTACGAAATATTTATCTGCAGGATGCGATTTTTTCTCACCCTATTGTATTATGCCAATAAATGGCTTACCAATTTGACACAGTCTGCGGCATCTTTGGAATAGCCGTCCGCCCCAATTTCATCAGAGAAACTAGGCGTTACAGCAGCACCACCAATAATAATTTTTCCCGTATAGTGTTTTGCTGCTGCTTCGGCTACGACATCTTTCATGCGCATCATCGTTGTCGTCATCAACGCCGACAATCCGACGACAGACGCATGCCGTTCCAATGCCGTCCGAATAATTTCTTCAGCCGGTACGTCTTTGCCCAAATCAATAACATTGTATCCGTAATTACGCAGCATCAAACCGACCAAGTTTTTACCAATATCATGAACGTCGCCTTCAACGGTCGCGATGACGATAGTTGCCATTTCTTTTTCGTTGGCATCATGCTGAATCAACGGTTCCAAATAGGCAATAGCCGTTTCCATCGTATTGGCGCTGGCAATGAGCTGCGGCAGGAAATACACTTGTTTGTCATACAGCTCACCTACTTGATTGATAGCTGGAATCAACAAGCCATCAATAATTTTTTCCGGGGCCAGCCCCTTTTCCATCTCCCCCTGTGCATAGGCGACGATACTATCTTTTTCGCCTTCCAGTACAGCTTTATATACAGGATTGGACGCCAAGGTATTTTCTTGGGACGCAGTCTGCTGTTCCGCATCCATCACAGTGGCACCGGCTTTGGCCATGAGTTCAGCCCGTTCTTTCCGTTTTGCTTCTTCTTCTTTTTTATCAAAATATTGCATCCGTTTGATATACGCCATATCGCTGCCGTCGCGATGCATGAGCATATTGGAAGCCGCCGCCGTATTCATCAGCATATCCTGAGACGGATTGGCAATGGCCATCGTAAGTCCGTTCGCAATGGACATCGCTAAAAAGGTCATGTTTACATATACACGATTGGGCAGACCAAAGGAAATGTTTGACAATCCGCATACCGTTGGAATCTGTAAGTCCTGTTTGCAGTGGGAAAAAGTTGCCATACAGTCCAGTGCCGCTGTCGGCGAAGCACCTACAGTTGCCACCAAGCCATCAACGACAATATCTTCTTTCGTAAATCCATACGTATAGGCTGTCTGCAAAAGATGATCTAAAATGGTATGTTTTTCTTCCAACGTTTTGGGTATACCGTTGTCATCTAGCGGCAAGGCAATAAACATGGCACCATACTTTTTGGCAATCGGCATCAGTCGTTTAACCTTTTCGGACTCAAAAGAAATAGAGTTAATCAACGCACGGCCTGGATAAATCCGCAACGCCGCTTCAATGACTTCGGGAAAACTGGAGTCAATGCTGAGAGGCAAACCAGAAACACCGGTTACTTCATAAATCGAACGAATCATCATGTCCTTTTCATCAATGCCATTCGTGCCCATATTGATATCTAAAATAGCTGCGCCATTTTTTTCCTGTTCCCGTGCCATGGAACGAACCAAATCCATTTTTCCGGCCCGAAGTTCTGCCTGTAATTTTTTCTTGCCTGTCGGATTGATGCGTTCTCCAATGACCTGAAATGGCCCATCAAGCTGAATTTCCGTTACTTGCCGTTCCGATGCCAATACACGACGGTGAACGGCTTGGGCTGTCAAAGGTTTCATATCTTTCACTGCGTCATGCAGAGCCTGAATATGAGCCGGCGTCGTACCGCAGCAACCGCCGACAATATGGGCACCTGCTTCAATGAGCAACTTGCCGTCACGAGCAAAGTCTTCCGGTGCCGTCTTGTATACAGTCTGTCCATGTTCCAATTCCGGTAAACCTGCATTGGGTTTGGCAATAATGGGAATATCTGCATAGGCATACATCGTCTTGACTGTATCTACCATATCTTCCGGGCCTGTCGAGCAATTCAGTCCGACAGCATCCACACCCAAACCTTGCAATACAACAACAGCCGCTTCCGGTGGCGTGCCATACAACGTACGGCCATCTTTTTCAAAGGTCAGTGTTGCCATAATCGGCAAATCGCATGTTTCTTTGATAGCCAGTACACAGGCCCGTGTTTCTTGCAAACTCATCATCGTTTCAACGACAAACAAATCGACTCCTGCCTGATATAATACCTGAGCCTGTTCTTTATAAACATGGACTAATTCTTCAAACGTCAACTCTCCCATGGGATACAACTGTTGCCCCGTCATGGTCATATCACCGGCTACATACGCTTTACCCTGCGCGGCTTCTTTGGAAATGCCAACCAAAGCCTGATTAATTTCGGCCAGTTTGCCGTCCAGCCCGTATTCAGCCAATTTGATACGATTTCCTGTAAACGTCGGTGCATACAAAATTTGTGAACCTGCTTCCACAAACTGTCGTTGCAGCTGTATCATAATATCTCTATTTTCCAATATCCAGGCTTCCGGGCAAACGCCTACGGGCATTCCTGCTTTTTGCAGATTGGTCCCTGTGGCACCGTCCAGCATGACGACGCCCGTTGCCAAAAGCTGTTGAAATTCATTTCGTGTCATTTTGAATCGTACCCCCTATTATTAAAAATCCATATACTGAATATACATATCTTGAAATGCCTTGTGATTACTCAATACTATATCTTGTGCGTGAGATACAATCGTTTTCATCGCCGGCAGTACTTGGGAATGACAGACTGCCGCCGTCGCTCCTTGCAGCGATGTATTGCCGACTGCGCTCGTTTTGGCAATAAGTTCTTGCGGCAGTAAACCGATTTGTCCGGCTTGTTCCGGCCGCAAATATAAGCCAAACCCACCGGCTAAATACACGTGGTCAATTGTATCATACGTAGCACCGGCTTGATGTATCAGAACTTCCAATCCTGCCCGTACGGCACTTTTCGCCAGTTGGATATTACGAATATCCTGCTGCGTCAACACAATGCGTTGGTGATTTATCGTACTTGCCAACGGAAATCCTTGCGTAAAATACGGTTCACAAAGCCGCCCTTTTTCATCAACCAACTGCTGTTGAACCAATCCGGCCATCGTATCAATGACGCCGCTGCCGCAAATGCCGCAGGGAGATGCTCCTTGTATCGTTTGTACGTGTGCCTGACGATGCTGTATGGACACGTGACAAATGGCACCGGGAACACTGCCCGTTCCCCATGTTAAATTACCGCCTTCCAACGCCGGACCGGCCGCGGTAGATGCTGTCAGAAATCCATGCTGATTGCCAATCGCCATTTCCCCGTTCGTACCCAAATCGAGCAACAGTGTCAATCCGGACTGCCGATGCATGGCACACTGCCAAATCCCTGCCGTAATATCGGCACCGACATACGTACTAATACCGGGCAGAAGCATTACCGTTCCCTCACAGTCCGTCGTTCCAAAGACATCACGCCACTCATACGTTTGACCACCTAAGGAATATGGATGAAACGGCCAAGCCCCCAGGCCACGACAATCCCAGCCCATCAAAAGATGAAGCATTGTCGTATTGGCTGCGACGACAGCATGATGAACGGTCGCCTTTGCTAAGGGATAGGCTGTCCACAATTGTTGAAACAACTGCTGTATATCTTGTCGTACACATTGCTGCAGTGCCGATAACTGCCCGTCATTGGCAGCCTGAATGCGACTGATTACATCGGCACCATATCTTCGCTGACTGTTCACAGCTGTTACTGTTTGTATCGCCTGGCCCGATTCTCTATCGACCAAAGAAACGGCAATCGTCGTTGTTCCAATATCAATCGCCAATCCATAGTTTTGGCTCTCAGGATATACTGCGTTATGATGATTCTGCTGACCTACAGCTACAAATTCATGTTCCTGCGATACGGGTACAACAATTTCTATTTCTTCCTTGGGTATCGCTCTACAAGCCAGTCGCCAACCCTGCCGAAGTTCTTCGGGTGTAAAAATACGTTCATCTTCTGCCGTCACATCCAAGGTTCCTCGGATGACACGAATGCGGCATTTACCACAACTCCCGGCACCACCGCACGGAAAGAACAGCGGCACCTGTTGCGACTGAAGTTGTTCCGAAACTCGTATGCCTGCTCGACACAAGGCATACGTTTCTTTCTCTCTCATAGGGCAATCCCTTTTCGTACAGCTCTGACAATCATGAGCCGTCGCAAACGAATCAGTCTGTTCACTTAAAGCATACGCAATGCTCATGGATTTGACCGGCAGCAGCATATCATCTACCGTACACGTAACTCCTAATGTCCGTTCCGCCTCTACGGCTGTAGCAGCATCTTGCTGTAATGCCATGTCTTCATTCATACCGCTTTCATATCGCTTGGTTATTCCTACGCCATGTTCGCGACAAAATGCTTCTAACAGGGGATGCAGTTGTTCTTCAAAGGCAAACAAACAACTATCTGCCATAGCATCAAACAGCATGCCCTTCGTATACTCGTGTGCCGTAAAATAGGCATCGCTTTTCCTTTGGACACTAGCCCCCAAGGTCAGTACAACATAGAGAACGCGCCCCAATTTAGTATGCGTTGCCATCGCAAAGGCGGCCTTTGGCTGTATCGTAATCCGCAACATGCGTTCTAATTCGTGAAATAAAGCTTCTCCTTTTTCCCAACCCGCCTGCGGCTGATATCCTGCCAAACGCAAGCTAACCGTACAATCCGGCATAATCTGTTTGCCCGTCACAATTCGGATATCATGCATTTAATCCACCTCATCATGCCACATAATAACGGCCATATGACGACCTGTCTGCCGTTTTTGTTTCGATGCCTTCCGATAGGAATAAAATAAATCATCACGACAATACGTACATAGATGAGCATTTTCCAAATGATTCGGTAAAATTCCCGCCTGGAGCAACAATTTTTCATTGGCTTTGGGTAAATCAAAATAATATTTTCCCGTTTCGCTGATATATCGGGACAATTCTCTCATATCCTGTGCCGTAAACAATGACCGAAATTGTTCAATAACTTCGCTACCGACTTCAAAACAACACCCGCCAATAGCAGGACCGATCGCTGCCAATACGTCACTTGGTTGTGTGCCATAGGCTTCTTTCATTTTCTGTAGCGTTACGTTGCCAATATTACCAGCTGTTCCCCGCCAACCACCGTGGCTGACAGCCACAGCATGATGAACAGGATCGACAAATAAAAGGGGCGTACAATCAGCAAAATTCATCGTCAACGGCACATTGCTTTGATTGGTGATTAGGCCATCACATGCGGAAATTGCCGTATCTCGTGTCAGCGCGCCGCACCCGCAAGCGTCACGACCCACAGCTTCTACGTGTACACCATGAACCTGATTGCAGCAAACAATCGTTGCCGGGTCAATATGCAGTGCCTGCAAATAAACTCGTCGATTTGCTCGAATCGTATCTGCCGGTTCACCACTGGCAAAACTCATGTTCAATGACGCAAAAGTTCCCGTACTTTGCCCACCGCAGCGTGTCGATACGGCAGCTGTCACAGCTTGTACGGATTTAAATATCGTGAAGGTAACAAAAGAAACACCTTGTTTTTCCTCTAACATACCGTTTACCCCCTATTCATGCATGGTTATTATTATACAAAACTTTATTTGAAAAGACCAGTCAATGCGGATAGTTTTTCACCGAAATCCCAGTAGTTCGGCGATAAATATACCAAGCACAAATCGCCGTCACCACATCGGTCAGCCAAAAGGCATGCCATAAACCAGATGGTCCCCATCCCCGACAGAGCAGATAGGCAGCCGGAATCATAATGATAATATTACGCAGCAGTGAAATCCACAGCGAAGGCATACCTTTGCCCAGTCCTTCTAAGGCTCCCGAAGAGGTAATGGAAACAGCCGATACGACAAAACTCAGACTAATCCAGCGTAAGGCCGTACTGCCGGCAGCAATCGTATCCGGATTTTGTGAAAACCATCCCATGAGTACATTCGGAATCGTCCAGCAAATGATCATACCGCCGACCATGACAAGTGCATTCACCACCAAAGTAATATGATATAAGCGTCTAACTCTATCATAACAATGGGCGCCAAAATTATACCCCACTAAGGGCCGCATGCCTTGAATAATCCCATTGGTAGGCATATATAAAAACGTTTGCAGCTTATAATAAATCCCCAGTATGACAACGTACATCGGCGAATAGACAGCCAACATGCCGTTGAGTGCTGTAATCAATACGGAAGGCAATCCCATGTTGAGAATCGCCGGAATGCCGATACTATATATTTTTTGATCTAATGCACTGTTCCAAACCAAATAGGTACGAGAAATCTGAATCGGCATGGGACGATAGTACTGAACAACCAAATAGACCAGTAAGGACACAGTCTGTCCCAATCCCGTAGCCCAAGCCGCACCAGCAATGCCCATGGCAGGAATCGGTCCCCAGCCAAAAATCAAAAGGGGATCGCCGATAATATTGGTCAAACAGCCGCAAATCAAGCTGACCATAGATACCTGCATGCGTCCTACGGCCTGAAACATTTTTTCATAGGCCAAATCTATCGTCAATACGACGGAAAACCCAAACACAATATACGCATACGTCAGTCCAAATGAAATAATCTGCGCATCCTGCGTAAATAGCCGCAAAAACGACGGCATAATAGCCATGCATCCGCCCATCAACAGCAGTCCATGTAGGACGGACAATACCATGCCGTGCGTCGCCGCCGTATATGCCAATTTTTCTTGTTTAGCACCTAAACAAAAAGAAATAACCGCATTGAGTCCGACACCAAAGCCAATACTGACGGCATTGATAGCATTTTGTATCGGATATACCAATGATACAGCAGTCAACGCTTCTTCGCTAATCATGGCAACAAAAAAGCTATCAATAATATTATATAATGAATTCACTACCATCGAAATGACTGCCGGAAAGGCCATAGCTGCCAAAAGTGGCAACACCGGTTTTGTTTTCATCATCGTATGATCCAATATGTATTCCTCCTTGTGTACAGAAAAAGCCACACAATTATCCAAGATAACTGTGTGGCTAAAAGATGACAATGTCCGGAAAATTCCACTACCTAAGATTTTAACAATCTTATTATATAAAACGTTCCATCTCCTTGTCAATCTTCTTATAGAAAATGCAGCCCTATCTATTACTGTTTTGAGGCGTCAAATTCGCTCCTTCATGCTGCAGCAGGGCCTTTTTTTTATCCAGGCCGCCGGCATAGCCGGTCAAACTGCCTTTTGTCCCGACAACACGATGACAGGGAATAATGACAGAAATCGGATTATGCCCAATCGCACCGCCAACCGCTTGGGCCGACATATGATCTTTCCCTTCATAGGACGCGACTTCATTGGCAATTTCTTTATAGGTACGTACTTGTCCATACGGGATTTGACACAAAATATGCCAGACCAATTTACGAAATGTACTGCCCTGCGGTGCCAGCGGCAGTGTAATCAGTGCCGGCATCCGACCGGCAAAATAGTCATCGAGCCACTTTTTCGTCCGTCTAAGTACTTCCGTTTCCTTCGGTACCACGTCTTCATTAGCGACCGGTTCCATATAATACTTTTGGCCTTCAAACCAGGATCCGATTAAACACGTTTCATTACTAACCAATGTCAATGTACCCATCGGGGCTTCATATGACGACACATAATACATAGGGCTGCTTCTCCTTTATTTCTTGCCGGCCCTTGCCTCATGGACCGTATCCGTCGCTTGTTGCTGCACAACATTCGGATTCGGCGTATCGGCAGCTGCCTTTTTTACGGTTTCGTCCGGTTTATTGACTTCCTCTTTAAACTCACGCAAACTCGTACCCAGTGCTTTGCCTAGGCCGGTTACTTTTTTTCCGCCAAACAAAATGAGGACAATCAATAAAATAACAATCAATTCTTGTGCACCTAAATGCATCATGACTTCCCCCTTTCGATGCGACACTAATTATATTGTATCACGATTACATCATTTAGAAAAGTCGCTCTTTGTTACGGAATATGATTACGGCAGTACGTTATAGGTATCTTCGTCTACAGGTTCACACCATTCGTTACCAGCACCGTCTGCCGGTACTTCAATCGCTACATGAGCAAACCAGCTGTTTTTAGCCGCACCATGCCAATGTTTAACTTCCGGCGGAATATTGACAACATCGCCGGCATGCAGTTCTTGGGCCGGTTTGCCCCATTCCTGATACCAACCTCGTCCTGCTGTGACAAGCAGAATCTGTCCACCTTTATGATGAATATGCCAGTTGTTACGGCATCCCGGTTCAAAGGTCACATTCGCTGTGACGACGCGTTCTGTTGTCAGTATGTTGAGATAGCTCTGCCCGACAAAATAGTTTGCATAGGCTGTGTTTTTTTCACCTATCGCAAAAACGCCTGATTTTTGCTGTGCTTCCTGATGTTCTGCCATCGTTCTCATTGCTCCTTTATATATATCTAAAAAATCACGACAGGACAGCATATGTCGTTTCAGAAATGCTGTCCTGCATACCATAAAAAATATGGTTTCTTATTCACCGTATACTTCTTTTGCCATGTTAAAGGCTGCCCATGCTTTCGGCCAGCCGGTATAAAAGCCCAGTTGCGTAATCATTTCGACCATTTCGTCTTTCGTTACGCCGTTTTTTTTCGCTGTTAGTATATGATATTTGAGCGAGCTGTCTATCACTCCAGCACCTACTAAGGCTGAAATCGTTACCAAGCTCCGGTCATGCAGGGATAATTTGTCGTTGCGGGACCATACTTCTCCAAAGAGGATATCATCATTATAGCGAGCAAAGTCCGGTGCAAACTTGCCGAGCCGATCTCGTCCTGCTGTCTGTACGATTTTTACTGCTTTTTTCTCTTCTGTCTGATTATTTGCCATTGTTATCGCTCCCATCGGTATCATTGTCATTGTCAAGACGGCCGCACACAATGCGGTCATCCAGCTGTATTTTCTTTTCATCTGTACCTCCTTACATTTTTACAAACTGCCGGATTTGTTTCGTCATACTGTGACATCTTGACGCGGCGTTTCCTGACGGCTGCTGCCGGTATATTTTTCTTATTCTTTTCAATTTCATAGCACAGATAATCCAGACGGTCCAGCTGTTTTTGCTTGAAATGAATCTCATTCATTGCTTTTCTGCGCAGCCGCGTAAGCATCTGCATCTGTTCTTCACTGGTATTATCCTCTGCCACGACAAGACGCATGTACTGTTCTACTTCTTTATTGGTAAAGCCAATGTCATGCAGCGTCATAATCAGGCTCAGCCGTTCGATGTCTTTCTCGTCATACTGCCATGCTCCCATGACAGATTTTACGGCACTGCACAATCCCCACGACTGATATTCTTCCAGTACTTCGACGGGAATTGCATACTCTTTACTCGCTTCCTCAATGGTCATGCCATACCTCTTACTGCATTATTGTACTGCCTGAATATCTTTCAGCCACTGTGATACTTTGGCAGCATCAGCATACTGGCTGCCTTTGACGATTTCGCTGGCAGCTTTCGTGTCCTGCGCGGTGGCTTTCGTACTGGATGTCGTGCTTTCTGAACTGCCGCAGCCGACTAAGGCCAACACCATGACCGCCGTCATCATCATTGTAGTAATTGTTTTGAATTTCATCATGCATCGCTCCTTTTTAATTGTATATCCATCATATTTTTACTATCAGCCTCTTACAAACTAGCTCCCAGCCCATATGCCTCCTTAACAGCCTGCTTCTTTGGGACAGCGGCACGCCACAAGATTGGTTCTCCGGAGAAGAGATGTTTCGTAATGGCGAAGCTGAAAATCTGCTTCGGCAACGGACTGCTGCATTTTGGCAATTTGCTGCAGCAATTTGTTTTTGGATGCTGCGACCATCTTTTTGCGGATACCGGCCGTAGCCTGTCCCTGTTTTGCCAGCTTCATATACTGCTGAATTTCTTCCAAGGACATGCCGCTAGTCTTCAAGCTTTGAATCAGTGCCACATACTGGACGTGATATTCACTATAGCGGCGAATGCCGCCGTGATTGCGCGGTACTGGCGGCAATACGCCAATACGTTCATAAAAGCGAAGCGTATCGTCCGAAATGCCCGTACGTTGTGCCATTTCTCGAATAAACATACACGTTTCCTCCTTTACTAATCCTCTCTCGATTACATCTTCAGTATACGAGGCAGTCTCACATATGTCTAATACTTATGTTTTTATTTTAAAAATACATACAAAGCATTTCTAAAAAATGTCATGCCATTTTACGTATATTCTGTACTACATGACAATGCAATTTCTCCAAACTCCAAACTAAAAACTAAAAATTTGTAACGCATAGTACGTAAGCCAAAAACGATATGCCGTAGCTTCTTTCACACCTTTATTCACCAAAATACGCTTTGGTCTGCCTCATCCGTTCCCGTATGGCTACATGAAAAGGACAGCGGGGCTCACACTGGCCGCACTGTATACAGTCGCCGGCTTTATGCGACAGCTGTAGGTAGTGTTCTTTGGCCAAGGCATCACCGGACTGTGCCAAATCATAAAATTTGTTGACGGCAGCAATATCAATGGCCTTGACGCAGGGCTGGCAATGGCCACAGTAAATACAGACGCCATCCATATTTTGTACTTTGGCACGCAATATATCCGTATAGCTGCGTTCTTCCGGCGACGCACCATAGTACAGCATCGCCGTCTTGACATCCATCATATGACGCACGCCGGGAATCACAGAAACAACGGCCGGTCTGTCCAAACAATACTGTATGCATTGGACAGGCGTCATGGCTTTGCCAAAAGGCGACGAAGCATCCGAAAGCAGGCGGCCGCCGCCGTAAGCTTTCATGACCGTAATGCCGACGCCCATTTGCTGGGCTCTTTCATATAATTTTTTGCGGCTTTCATCCAGTGTCATGCCGCTGCCGGAAGATACAAAATCATAAGACGGATTGATGCTGAACATAAACACATCTATCAGTCCCGTATCCAAAAAACGGTGGCACATATCTACGGAATGAGAAGAAAAGCCAATATTGCGGATGACGCCGTCCTGCTTGAGTTTCTGCGCATAGTCCAAAAGCCCGTTGTTGAGCATATCATCATAGTCGCCGTCCTGATCGACATAATGAATCAAGCCGATGTCGCTGTAATCCGTGCGAAACGTCTGGAGCTGCTTTTCAAATCCTTCTTTTACTTTTACAAAATTTCTCGTCCGCGTGTACGTATCGCCGGGATAGGTGGCGCCAATGTGCATTTGCGTGACAAACTTATCCCGCTTGCCTTCCATCGCGTTGCCCATCAAAGCTGCCGCAGAAAAATCCGACATGACCGTATCGACCAAATTGATGCCTCTGTCGGCGGCATAATCAAATATCCGCTGTATTTCGTCGCTGTCTGCTTCATGAATGGCACTGGAGCCAATGCCAATCGTACTAATTTTTGTCTGCGTATGCGGCAATACACGGTATGTGACTTCACCGCCGTCAGCTTTGCCACCCAGCTTTTTTTCTTCAAACGCTTCCCGCCGGGACTGGATGCCGCAGCCTGCCAGTACCCAGCCAGCGGCGCCAAGGCCTGCTAATTTCAAAAAATCCCGTCTATTCATGACGTACGTCTCCTTTCTTGTGCCGATGATACCAAGCGGCCACACCAATCCAGGCAACCGTGCTGACAGCAGCGATACAGCCGCCGCTGCAGGCACCGCAGACGCCGCTGCAAAGGGGAATCATCTGCTGCAGTACCGGCACAGCTTCCGGCACTGCCGTACTTGCCAAGGAAACCGCTGCAGCGCCTATGCCGCTTCCCAACGCTTCTTTATTCATGAGGCATCTCCTTTTTCGTACTGTACGCAATCGCCTGGACAGGGCATACGTTTTTGCAAGCACCGCAGACAATGCAGCGCTGTCTGTCAATCACCGCTTTTTTCCCGTTCATAACAATCGTCCGCATCGGGCACGTACGCTGACAGCGTTGGCAGCCTACGCAGTGCTGTGTATCTGCCTGCATCTGCCAAGACCAAGGCAAATACTTTCCCAGTTGGTACAAAACACTGCTGAACGCGCCGACGGGACAGAGAAAATTACAAAATCCCCTGCCGCCTTTGGTAAACAACCCCAACACGACAAACCATAAAACAAATGTCAGGATAAGAGAAATCGAATAGACTGGCAGACTCCCGGTATGCAAAACAGTAATCAGCATATCAAAAACAAAAAAGTTGCAGTACGCGCAATGTTCAACAATACCAACCAGCGGCGTCAAAAAAAATCCTGCTAAAAAACCGTAGCGGATCGGCGTAATCCGAACATGCTGCGCCCAGTCAATCTGCAGTCTTGACGGCACCAGGCGCGACAAAAATTCCGGCAGTGCCCCGGCAGGACACAGTTTGCCGCAGTATAACGGGCCAAATAGCAGCGACACGACAGCCAGCAATGCCAAGGCAATGAGAGACACCGGCCCGGCCTGCATGATACCGCC
>CALBLM010000264.1 GCA_937895695.1 uncultured Megasphaera sp. | reverse complement strand
TAACGGCTATCGTCCGCAGTTCTACTTCCGTACAACTGACGTAACCGGCGTTATCCAGTTACCGGAAGGCACAGAAATGTGCATGCCTGGCGATAACGTAAAAATGGACGTAGAACTCATTACTCCGATTGCTATCGAAGTAGGTCTTCGTTTCGCTATTCGTGAAGGCGGCCGTACTGTAGGCGCTGGCGTTGTTTCTGAAATCGACGCATAAGTTTAATCATTCGCTGTATGAGTACTCATACAGATGAAAATAAAAGAGCTGCAATTGAGTTTGCAGCTCTTTTTTCTTTATATGATTTTTTTTTATAAATACCATGCAAAATAAGTTACGAGGAAACAAAAAAGTATGCAAAAATCCTTGCATGCAAAGGTGTTTTGTAGTACACTATGTAAGTACGCGACAACAGAGAATATCTTGTGCGCGTTTAAACTATGATATAGGATGTTGCCCGCATTGCGGGGAAACTCCTATGGAGCAGTCTATTCAATGAAATAGACGTTAGGAGGAATTACGTAATGGCAAAACAGGAAAGAATCAGAATTCGCCTTAAAGCGTATGATCACAAAACATTGGATCAGAGCGCGGCGAAAATCGTCGATACGGCGAAACGGACGGGTGCTATGGTATCTGGCCCTATTCCGCTGCCGACGGAAAAGAACATCTTCACGATTCTGCGTTCTCCGCATGTTAACAAAGATTCTCGTGAACAGTTCGAACTGCGTACGCACAAACGCTTGATCGATATTCTTGAAGCATCCAACAAAACGGTTGATGCATTGATGAGACTCGATCTGCCGGCAGGCGTAGATATCGAAATCAAATTATAGGAGGAGGTGCGATTATGTCTAAAGCTATTTTGGGTAAAAAATTAGGTATGACTCAGGTCTTCACAGAAGAAGGCGCAGTCGTTCCTGTAACAGTCGTCGAAGCTTCCCCGAACGTAGTTGTCCGTGTTAAAACAGTTGATACTGACGGATACAACTCCATTCAGTTGGGCTATGGCGAAATCAAAGAAAAACATCTGACAAAACCCGTTAAGGGTCAATTCGACAAAGCAGGCGTTGCTCCTGTAAAGTATCTTCGCGAATTTCGTTTGACAGATACGCCGGATTATACAGTTGGCCAAACTCTGGCAGCTGATATTTTCGCAAGCGGCGATCTCGTCGACGTAATTGGCACCAGCAAGGGTAAAGGTTTTGCAGGTACTATCAAACGTCACGGTTTCCATCGCGGGCCAATGAGTCACGGTTCCAAATCTCATCGTGAACCTGGTTCTCTCGGACCTATGATCAGTGGTGGCGGCGGTAAAGTCGTCAAAGGTAAAAAACTTCCTGGACAAATGGGTGGTAATCAGGCAACAGTTCTCCATCTTTCTATCGTAAAAGTAGATATGGACAAAAACCTTATCTTGGTTAAAGGTGGCATTCCGGGCGCTAAAGGTAGCCTCGTAATGATTCGCGACACTGTTAAACCCCGCTAATTTGTTGATATACAGGAAGGAGGATAAATTATAATGCCAAAAGTAAGCACGTATAATATTACCGGCGCACAGACCGGTGAAATTGAATTGAACGATAGCGTATTTGGCGTTGAAGTGAACGAAGCTGTCATGAGACAGGCCGTTCTTCGTCAACTCGCCAATGAACGCTTAGGCACGCATTCCACGAAAACTAGAGGTTTAGTTCGTGGCGGCGGCAGAAAACCTTGGAAACAAAAAGGAACCGGCCGGGCCCGTGTAGGTAGCACTCGCAGCCCATTGTGGGTTGGCGGCGGTACCATTTGGGGTCCACATCCACGCTCTTACGCACAGAAAATGCCGCGTAAAGCTAGACGTTTGGCTGTTAAATCCGCGTTAAGCGATAAAGTAAATACAAATGAATTGTTTGTATTAGATGAAATCAATCTCGCAGCTCCGAAAACGAAAGAAATCGTAAACGTCATCAACAACTTCAAATTTGCTGGTGAAAAAGTTCTTTTCGTAACTGATAACGATGAAATCGTTGCTCGGTGTGCACGCAACATCACTGGTGTTAAAGCTGTTTCTACAGAAGGCATCAACATCTTTGATTTGCTTCACTACACAAAGCTGTTTGTTACAAAGAGCGCTGTAGCCAAGATTGAGGAGGTGCTCGCATAAATGAACATGCATGATCTCTTATTAAAACCGGTCATCACTGAAAAAACTACAATGATGATGTCTGATGGCAAGTACACATTTAAGGTACCGCTCCATGCAAATAAAATCGAAATCCGTAAAGCTGTAGAAGCTGCTTTTGATGTCAAAGTTAAAAGCGTAGCAACGCTTCGTACGATGGGCAAATTCAAACGCATGGGTAAGTATGTTGGCAAACGCCCGGACTATAAAAAAGCCATCGTAACACTTCAGGAAGGCGAAACCATCGAATTCTTTGAAGGAGCTTAAGGAATAACGAAATAAAGGAGGAGGCACCAAAATGGCCATTAAATCATTTAAACCGTATTCCGCTGGCCGTCGTTTCATGACAGTTTCGACTTTCGAAGAAATCACGGCATCTAAACCGGAAAAATCTTTGTTGGCTAAAGTTACCAACAAAGGCGGTCGTAATAACAGCGGTCGAATGACTGTCCGTCATCAAGGTGGCGGTCATAAACGCCGTTATCGTTTAATTGACTTTAAACGTATTAAAGACAACATTCCTGCAAAAGTAGCGACGATCGAATACGATCCGAACCGCTCTGCAAATATTGCACTTCTGTTTTATGCAGATGGTGAAAAGAAATATATCATTGCTCCGAACGGCTTGAAAGTCGGCGACGTTGTTTACAGCGGTCCCGAATCTGATATCAAAATCGGTAATGCTTTGCCGCTCGCCAATATCCCTCTTGGTACATTAGTACACAATGTAGAACTTAAAATCGGCAAAGGTGCTCAGATGGTACGTTCTGCCGGTGAATCTGCACAGCTCATGGCTAAAGAAGGAAACTATGCA
>CALBLM010000263.1 GCA_937895695.1 uncultured Megasphaera sp. | reverse complement strand
ATCGACAAGCGCCTGCAAAATCGCGCAGGTCACCGTCGTCTTGCCGCAGCCGCTACAAGGTGCCGTAATAAGAAGACGCGGAATAACTGCCTGTTTCATTTATAATATCTCCTTAGGGGTTGCCGTCAAAATATAAACGGGATTTTGGCCCATCATCATATGATACGGGCCAACCGATTTTCCTTTAGCAATACTTGCTTGCGTAATATCCAAATCATATGCGGGATACTTGGCATAATACGCCGTAATAGCCGCCAATGTTTCTATCGTAATTGCTGTCATAACGACGACGCACGCCGGATTTTTCTGATAGATAATCTGTAAAATTCGTTCCAGTTTTCCCTTCGTACCGCCAATAAATACGCGTTGCGGCATTGGCAGAGACTTCATCGTTTCCGCCGCGTCACCTGCAACAATGGTCAGCTGCGGCAGGGCAAATCGTTCTTTATTTTGCGCTAACACCTGTAAGGCTGCCGGATTGACTTCCATGGCATAGACATGACCCCACGGCACTTGTAAAGCCAGTTCAACAGAGCAAGACCCCGTTCCGGCACCGACATCATAGACAACATCATTCGGTTGCGGACGCAGTTTGGATATGGCAATACAACGAATGTCTTGCTTGGTCATGGGCGCGTCGCCTCGATGAAACAACGTGTCATCCAGTCCCGGAAACGGCATGGGGCGAGGTGACGCCTTATCATTATAGATCATCATGACAGCAAGCCCGCTTAGATGCTGCTGAGCCAGCGTTTCTGCTGTACCTGACACGATGCGTTCCTGCGGATAGGATAAATTCAAACCAACTTGGACCACAACATCTTGCAATCCGTACTGACAAAGTTCCTGACACAATGCAGACACGGAATCATGTCCGCCAGTCAGGCAAAATACTTTCGGATGACACTGTACGGCCCAAACGAACGGGGTCTGCCGGCCATGCCGACTGATGCAATACACATCTTGCCAAGGCGTCTGCAATTTAGCTGCAAAATAAACTAAACTACTGATACCGGGAATGCGCGTCACCGTACAACCAGGAATATCTTTCAATAGAGACGCTAGACTAAAAAAACCAACATCGCCGGATACAAGCACAGCCATTGTATCGTTTCTATCAGCATGCGCTGCGGCGATACGCCGGATTTCCGAGGAGTTGTACGTTTCGTATACTTCCTTATCTGTTTTCGTTTCAGCAGATATCATTCGTTTGTCTCCGACGAGAATCGAACTTTGGGCAATAGCTTTTTTTGCTTCTATGGTAAGTAATTCCGGATTTCCCGGCCCGATTCCAATGATATAGATATGCATGGTAGATTCACTCCTTGTACCACTGCCGAAAGGCTTGTTGAATTTCTTCCAATGACTGTCCCTGTTCGGTCCGCCGTTTAATCACAATCAGCGTGGCACCGGCGTTATGAGCTGCCGTCACTTTTTCCTCAAAACCACCGGGCTTGCCCGAATCTTTCGTTACGACATAGGCCGCTTTATACTGAGAAAACATAGCCGTATTTAAGAAAACGGAAAAAGGCCCTTGCATACAGATGAGATGGGACGGCTCATATCCTAAATCCAGCGCCCGTTTTAAGGAAGCCATAGTTGGCAGAATACGCGCATAAATACGCGTTGTATATGCAGGTATTTGGGCGAATACATCTAAGTTTTTACTACCTGTCGTCAAAAAAACATTGCCTTTCGTGTGGCTTAGTACATCAACGGCTTCTTCCATCGTATCAACAGTCACGCAGTCCGTATATGTATCATTAGGCCGTACGACACGCCAATACGGAACATGCTGAGCTGTACAGGCTTGTCGTATATTGTCGGTAACGGCCGTCGCATAGGGATGGGTCGCATCAATAACCAGTTGAATATGATATTGCTGCAAAAAGGTTTCCATTTCGCTTTCTTCCATCCGTGTCGTATGAACGATGATATGTTCCCGGTGCGGAAGCAATGACGCCCCGTAGGCGGTTGCAACTGATATATGTAACGACACATCAAAGTCGCTGATATAGTTAGTCAACAAGCGTCCTTCTGTCGTACCACCGACAATCCAAACCGCTCGTTTCATACCGTATAGCCTCGCGGTGTAACCAATTTACCGTTCAAGATTTTGGTTTGGCTGTTACCAATAAAAACAGTAGAAAACATATCAACCTGCATTTTTCGCAAATGCCCTAGCGTCGTAATTTCAGTCGTTTCCCCTTCACGGCCAATATGATGCACAACGCCGGCCGGTGTTTGTGCCGACTGATGTCGCAGGATAATATCGCACGCCTTCTGCAAGTAATCAGCCCGCTTTTTACTGGACGGATTATAGAGGCAAATGACAAAATCACCGGCAGCGGCACAATCCAAGCGATTTTCGATGGTTTCCCACGGCGTCAATAAATCGCTTAAAGAAATTAAACAAAAATCGCTAACTAACGGCGCACCGAGCAATGCTGCACCGGAGCAGGCTGCTGTAACACCAGCAACAACAACAATATCCACATCATCACATTCAGCAGCAACTTCATGCATAATCCCAGCCATACCATAGACACCGGCATCGCCACTGGAAATAATCGCCGTTGTTTTGCCTTCCCGTGCCTTTTCCAAAACGAGCCGGCAGCGGTCTACTTCTTTTTTCATGCCTGTCATGAGCAGTTCTTTGTGCGAAAATTGGTTTTCAATCAGTTTAATATACGTGTTATAGCCCACAATGCAATCACACTGTTCCAGCACACGCTGTGCTTCAAGGGTCATACCCGCTTGCTTTCCCGGGCCAATACCTACTACGTAAATCGTATGTTTCATCTATCATCTCGCCTCTTTTTATCAAATGTCACTGTATATAATTCACAAACAATCGCCACGGTTACGCCATCTTGTCCTGATTTCCGCAATAAGAACGTCCCACCGCGGCCAGCCAGAACAGCTGCCCGTTCACAGACGTTATCAGTTCCTACAATACGGCGGACAAAATCGGATGCCATAAACGTACCGGGGGCCTCATTGAGCTGTCGTGCCGTATAATAATGAATCGGTATATGATGCTGCATCGCAAACGT
>CALBLM010000262.1 GCA_937895695.1 uncultured Megasphaera sp. | reverse complement strand
GAAAAACGCACGGCTGATAGGTTTAATGCCAAAGAATATCGGCTATTGTTCGTAGCCAATAAGTATCAAACCGGTTTTGATCAACCCAAACTTTGTGCCATGTACATTCTAAAAAAATTACAAGGTGTCAATGCCGTACAGACGCTTTCTCGGCTCAATCGCACGTATTCTTCGTATGATAAGAAAACGGTTGTCTTGGATTTTGCCAATACGTATGAAGATATACAACAGGCTTTTGCCCCGTATTATGAAGCAACTCTTTTAGCCAATGAGATGACCCTGAACACGTTGTATCAGATTTTACAAACTATCGAGGCATACCATGTCATAGATCCGGCCGATATAGACGCATTTAACTGCCTTTGCTACAAAAAGCAAGAGGCTGTTCCGGATAAACGGCTGTATTATTTAGAAAAGACAAAACAAAACATTCAGGCATTGGATATACAAAAGCAAAACGAAATGATAGCACAATGTAAGAAATTTTGTCATACCTATGAATTTTTACAGTTCATGGACTGTATCGAAGAGGAAAGCGTGCATCAGACGTATCGGTTTATATCCGCTCTGATTCCCTTGATGACCAGTAACCATACGGCCAGTTCCCTTGACCTTCGCAGTAAAATTACGGTGACGCATATTGTAAATGAACAGACTGGCCAGTATACCCATCAACAGGTGATTGCTAAACCGGCTGTTGACATGCCGAATACGATGTCCAAAAATGGGAAGAACGAAAAGAAAGAAAAGCTATCCCAAATTATTGATGAGATGAATCAGACCATGGGAAAACAGTACGATCGGGATGAAACCATTCAATCGGTATTGCAAATCCAAGATATGTTGCGACAATCGCATACATTGAAAACAGCAGCACAAAATAATACAGAACGTGATTTTGAAAAGACCTTTTATCGCGATATCGATGAACTTCTTATCCGTCACATCGAGCAAAATGAAGATTTATTTAGTTTATTGTTGGAAAATGAAGAGATACGTGTTGGGTATATTTGTGAATGACATATATAGAGAATTTCATGGTGAATAAATAAAGGTTATAAATAAACGCAAATGCAACGAAAACGTTTTCGTTGCATTTGCGTTTTATTTTTGATACGATACATTGCATTTTGTATCAACCTAAGGCATACTGATTCCTTCTTGGTTATTCATGGAGAAGCCGCCTTTTTCTACGTCGTCAAAATCTAGGTTTGGATCGTAGTCACTGACATTTTTTAGTTTTTTGACCAAGCCATAAGGGTGTTTTACAGAAAGTACGTCGCCTTTGCCGGAGAGAACCCAAAGAACTTTGTACCCTTGGGGTTTACAGCGAAGGCGTTCTTCCCCTTTACCGTCCGTAAAGTAGACGAGTAAATCGATGTGTTTGCCGTTAGCGTATTCAAATACTGGCGAATAGGCAGTGCCACCACGGACATCGAGACGGCTTTTGACATCTTCCAGCGTGTGTACCGTATAGGTGCGGCGGATTTCGTCGTCGCATTCGATAATCGTGATTTCATGCTTATAGTGATGGACAACATGTAAGACTTCCTGCATGGCCTGTTTGAATTCATCATCACTAATACTGCCGCTAATATCTAAGGCAATGTATAGTTTGGCTGTATAGGAACGTAATTCGCCTGGTAAATCAAGCCGCAGAGGTTGTCGGCGGTTGCGACGCATGGTTGTCTTTTTCATGCGGTTGGCGACAGAACCGACTAGCTTTTTGAGATACCAATGCCAAGGCAAATCATTGTCTGTTTCTTTTAAAGATGCAATCATACTTTCCAAATAGTTGGAAAGCTTGCCTTTATGGGCGGCATCGATATATTTTTCCGTGAATTTCTGCAGCGATTGGACATCATCCATATCGGATTCGTCCCAAAGCGCGTGGGTTTTCCCCGGTTGATAGGATGTGCTGACCGTATTGTCTTGTGAGCTTCCGTCATCGGGCTTGTCTGTTTTGTCTGTTCGCAAATCCAGGGCCGTTTGAATTTTTTC
>CALBLM010000261.1 GCA_937895695.1 uncultured Megasphaera sp. | reverse complement strand
CATCTATTTGACCAACATAGCCAAAAATCTGTGCAGCCATTTCATTGTACGGATAATACCGAATTGGCTGTACGTCGACAGAAATACCGGGAAGTTCATTACGTTGTTCTTCGATTTTTGTCACAATATCCTGTGTTAAATCTGTAGCAAGTACGGTCGGCACGTAGGCACTCTTTACTTTTTGAATTTTTTCCCGTAATTTATCTTCCGGTTGATTAATCAACTGCGATAATTTTTTTAACTCATCATCCGTCATACCGTCTTTTGTCGGTACGTACGTAACCATAAAACTCGGACGGGAACCTACTAAGATCTGCCCGTTTCGATCATACATAATGCCGCGCATCGCCGCGATAGGAATAGCACGCAGTCTGTTTCCTTCAGCCAACGAATGATAATAATCACCGGCAACAAGCTGTAAATATACTAGCCGGCAAATCAACACGACAAAAATACCGATTAAAATCCAATATAAATACCGGAAGCGGCCATCATTATTTTTCTTTTTCATCAACGCTTCAAGCATATATATTTTACCTCCATCTACCAGCAACGCTCCATCCATAATATGAATCGTCTCGACGAAGCCGCCATACAATATGATCGACCGGAATCATCAAGATACCATGGTATACGAGCATGGGAATACTAAATTCAAACAAATAAGACATAATATGTACAAACTGTCCGGACGCATATAAAATAAGGCAATTTAAAATCAGACAGCCTTCTGTCGCACCCAGTACAATGAGCAGCGTCAATATCCACTGATCTTTATCAATGTCGCGTCCTAAATAACTGCACACAATGGCGATTACCAAATACGGCAGTAAATGCAGTCCAAAAAAATTACCAATGACGACATCTTGACAAAATCCGCCTAACAAAGCCGTCCAAATACCGACGCGCTGTCCATGATGCAACGCCATTAATACAACAAATACAAAAATTAAATTTGGCTGATTTACGCCATTAAAAATAAATGGCAATACGGCACTTTGCAGTACAAACACGATAAATGCCGTCATCACACAGCTTAGTTTCTTCATAATGCTGCGGCTCCTTTAATACCTTCAACTTTATCTCGATTCGTCTGTGGAACTAATTTCGGAGCAACATCCGGTTTTTCATACGAACCTGTATCAGACGATTTCAAAATAACCAATACTTCTTCCAATTTAGAAAAATCTACACTCGGTCGAATAACAGCATACTTAACGAAATCATTGTCATTCTGATGGATAGATACAATCGTACCCAGTGGCAATCCCTTAGGATAAATCGCCCCAAAGCCAGACGTGACTAATGTATCGCCCTCTAAAATATCTGCGTCTTTTGCAATATTAACAAACTGCGGTTCCGTCGGAACATTGCCATTGCCGCGAACAACAGAAGATACGCGAGATTCTGGACGCTGTACAATGGCGCCAATACTCGTGCGCGGATCCGTCAAAAGCTGTACGCGCGCAGAATGAGGATATACGTCACTAATAAAACCAACTACCCCGTTTGGTGTAATAACCGGCATATCTTTGGCAACGCCTTCGCCGCTGCCAACATCAATGATCATCGTATTGCTCCAAGTGCCGTAATCACGGGAAATAACGGAGCCTGCCAAGGTTTTATATTGCGGATGAGACGTGCGAAAATCCAACAATTTACGAAGGCGTTCATTTTCAGCTACTAATTCATCATAATCGACACTCTTGCTTTGCAAGGTTGCATTTTCTTTTTCCAGTGCTTCCCATTCAATTCGGTTTTTCAAGCTGACATCAATAATATGAATTCCCGATGCCAATGAACCTACAATATTGCTGGCACCATATTCAAACGGAGAGGCAATCACCTGCAGCGGTTTTGTAATAAAAGGAAGCGAATCACGCTGCCGCCATGCCCAACCTACAACTGCTATTATAATGAATAATATAAGTACGAAGACAATGCTTCTTTTCCCAAACGAAAACAATTTTAAAATCTCCTCCTGTAAATACGCTGTGCCCC
>CALBLM010000260.1 GCA_937895695.1 uncultured Megasphaera sp. | reverse complement strand
ATTGGTAATCGGTCTGGGCACTTTAAAATTGACATCTGTACCGCTTGTCCGCTGTGTAAGCGATATTTTGGATACGACGTTGGTATTCGCCTTATATTCTTTGGCTACGGTTTTGCCCATCTTGGTGTTGGGCAGGGTAACGTAGATATATTCACCTGTTTTGTCAATATATAACCGCGGCGTTACTCGATTGCTTACTTCCAAAACAGTACGCACAAACGGCGTATTGGCATCATTTCTCGTCGCTGTTCGCACACTGGTAATTTCCGTTTTAGACGCTGCCTGCGACATAAACAGCGGGCAGAGACAACATATCATCAGGAACGGAAGTATAAAAAATTTTCTGAGCACGATTATCTTCTCCTTTTCTATAGCATGCCATTTATTATAGCACATGTTACGGCGATATAAAAATGATTTTATCCATCTCTACGTCGCGGCATGGTTATTGTTTTGCTGCTAATTCGTCCCGTAAGGCAGCGATCTCCTGGCGTAGACGTTCTTCTTCTTGGAGATTACGCTGTATCGTAATCGTAAAGGCCATCCCTTCATCAGCCCCAACAGGCAATACATCCACAGGAAACCGCAGTTCATGGGCATCATCATTTAAAATAAAATATGCCGTATGTTCTGTAATGCGGTCAATACTACCAATTAATTTTGTTTTCATTTAATGCTCCTTCTTGATTTCATATGAGGAACCATCGCTAATAATAGAAATCATTCCATCTTTATCGGTTCGGTAGACATTTACATGGTATTTTTTCAACGTATCCAATGTCGGTTTATGAGGAAACTTATATTGGTTATTGACGCCGCAGGAAATCGTTGCATCCGATGGTTTGACAGCTGCTACAAAAGCTGGAGACGATGACGTTTTGCTGCCATGATGTCCTACTTTCAACACGTTAGACTGCAACTGTTCTCCTTTATATTGTTTTAAAATTTGTTCTTCTGCTTCTTTTTGCGCATCCCCTGTAAACATCATAGAAAATGTACCATATGTCATTTTGCAGACGATAGAATTATTGTTCGTCAAACCGCTTTCTGATACACCCTGTGTGTTGTCTTTAGTAAACGGTTTGTCTGGCGAGAGAACTGCAAATTGTACTGTATCACCTAGTGTAATAGTATCACCTTTTTTCAAGGATTTATATGCAATGTTCTTGGCCTTAATATTTTTTAAATAATTCTTATACATCGCCGTATTCGCAGGCTGGCCATTATCATAAATCTGTTTAATAGGGAAAGCTTTAG
>CALBLM010000259.1 GCA_937895695.1 uncultured Megasphaera sp. | reverse complement strand
TATGCATCAACAGCCGAATGATTTTGAAATCGTAACGCCGAGCATTAGTATTTTAGCACAGCCGAGTGTTGCTGTCGTTTCGAGAAATGCGAAGAAAAATAAAACAACCGACGCAGCTAAAGAATATTTATCCTATTTATATTCTGATGAAGCGCAACGGATTATTGGGAAAAACGGCTATCGACCATCCAATCCGGATATTTTAAAAGAATTTGCAGATACCTTTAATTTACAAGTAAAATTAGTAACTATTGATGATTTTGGTGGCTGGGATAAAGCATATGATACGTTCTTTAATGACGGTGCTATCTTTGATCAGATTATGGAAACAGTCAATGCCAAGTAAGGAGTGGAATAAATAAAATGCGTACATGGTTTCATCGACAACAACATACAAGCCGTGTCATACCGGGATTTGGTTTGACCATGGGTATTTCGGTGACGATGATGTCCTTATTGGTTTTCATTCCGTTGGCGTCTGTCTTAGCCTATTCGTTACAACTTGATGCAAAGGATTTTCTAAAATTGATTACCAATGACGGTATACGTAATTCCTTTGTAACCAGTATTTCTTGTTCACTCATTGCGGCTCTGATCAATTGTGTGTTCGGCCTTATCTTGGCGTGGGTACTGGTACGATACGAATTTACAGGCAAAAAGTTACTGAATGGCTTGATTGAACTGCCTTTTGCGTTGCCGACGGCTGTCGCCGGGATTACGTTGTCTAAGTTGTATGCTGATACGGGATGGCTGGGAGCTCCCTTTGCGCAGGCAGGTTTAGCCATTGCCTATACGAAAATTGGCTTGACCATTGCCTTGATTTTTGTGGGGATTCCCTATGCTGTCCGTTCGATTCAGCCCGTATTGGAAAAATTAGATCCGTCGTACGAAGAAGCCGGCAACATGCTGGGAGCAGGATCGCTTACGATATTTCGGCGGATTATCTTGCCGGAATTACGTCCGGCTATTTTGACCGGCTTTGGTTTGGCCTTTGCCAGAGGATTAGGAGAATATGGCAGTGTTATTTATATTGCCGGTAATAGTGCCAAAAATCAGACCCAAGTTGTGTCGTATGTGATTATGCAGAAATTAAACTACGTAGATTACGCCAGTGCGACAGCCATTGCCTTAGCGATGCTGATTATTGCTTTTGCCGTATTATTTGCCATTAATGTGATACAAATACGACAGGCTGCGCGGACTGTCTAGAAAGGGAGGAAAACAATGAAACGAAGTAAAACCGAACGAACACTGATTACGATCAGTGTCTTGTTTATTGTCGTCATGTTGGTAATCCCTTTGATTTCTGTTGTCTATAATTCATTGCAACGTGGTTTTGCCTTTTATGTCGAATCACTGACTACAGATTATGTTATATCGGCACTGGAAGTTACCTTGCTGGCGACTATCATTGCCTTAGTTGTCAATACCTTTTTTGGTATTACGGCAGCTTGGGCAATTACGAAATTTGATTTTCCAGGTAAACATATTATGACTACCTTGGTAGATATACCCTTTTCGATTTCACCGGTTATCGCCGGCTTGGCTTTCATTATGACCTTTGGCCGTATGGGTTGGGCTATGCCGTATATTGATGAATTATCAGAATGGCTGGGTACGGATATTCAAATTGTCTTTGCCATTCCAGGTGTTATTTTGGCAACGATTTTCGTAACCTTTCCCTTTGTGTTCCGTGAAATTATGCCTGTATTAAGTGCCAGTGGCCGAGATGAGGAAGAAGCTGCAGCCTTGATGGGGGCCAGTGGTTGGACGATTTTCTTTAAAATTACATTACCCCAAATGAAATGGGCTTTATTATATGGTGTCATTCTTTGTACTGCCAGAGCCCTTGGTGAATTTGGTGCGGTCAGTGCCTTGTCCAAGACACGGGGTGAAACGTTTACCCTTCCTTTGGAAATTGACGCACTGTATCAGTCCGGCATGGCTGATTCGATTACGGCAGCCTTTTCCGTATCATCTCTTTTGGTAATACTTGCAGTTATCGTCTTGCTGCTGCGGACGTTTATTGAGTATAAAGCCAAAAAAAATTCGATATAAAAGGGGGATTTACGCATGTATGTAGCGATGAAACATATAGAAAAACATTATGGCGACTTTAAAGCGTCCGATGATGTAAATTTTGGCATAGAAAAAGGAAAACTTGTTGCACTCTTAGGCCCTAGTGGTAGCGGCAAAACAACGATTTTGCGCATGCTTGCAGGTCTAGAATATCCGGATAGCGGCGATATTTGGATTCACGATCAGCGCATGAATGATGTACCCGCTTCTAAGCGAGGCATTGGCTTTGTTTTTCAAAACTATGCCTTGTTTCGGTATATGACCGTCTTTGATAACATCGCCTTTGGTCTCACCATTCAAAAGAAACCGGCGAAAGAAATTCGCGAACGCGTCCATTATTTGATTCATCTTGTTGGATTGTCCGGCATGGCAGACCGGTATCCTAATCAGCTTTCCGGCGGTCAGCGTCAGCGTGTTGCCTTTGCTAGAGCCTTGGCCCCGAATCCGCAAGTATTATTATTGGATGAACCCTTTGCGGCAATTGATGCCAAAGTACGGCAAGAACTGCGTAATTGGTTGAAAGAAACGATTCATCGTGTTGGGATTACCAGTATTTTTGTTACACACGATCAAGAAGAAGCTGTAGAAGTTGCCGATGAAATTATCGTCACAAATCATGGCCGTATTGAACAGGTCGGTACGCCGCAAGAAATTTATAAAACACCACAAACGCCATTTGTCGCACAATTTATCGGCCATTCTACCGTCGTTGCTAATTACAGCAAGCTGAAAGGGTTTGCCTCTATCCAGGGGGCCGATCAAGCAGTTATTCGCCCGGAATTTGTGAAAATTTATAAAAAGGGAACACTGCAGCAATATGAAAGTGCAGCCGAAGAAGGAACGGTAGAACAAGTTGTCTTTCGAGGCAATCATTTAGATGTGTCTATTCGTGTCAAAGGAATACTCGTTCATGGCGAATATTCCATGGATGCTGCACCGCTTGCTGTAGGAGAAACGGTACAGCTAATTATTTACAGACTGTATATTTTTGATAAAGAACGCACGTATTTGACAGAAAACAGTGCTATGAAATCAGATAATATATTCTATATTTAAAGGGAGATGGAATCGTGCAAATAGAAAAGCGTCAGATTCTTCATACAGATGTCTTGATTATTGGCGGCGGTACGGCCGGTTGTTATGCGGCCCTTACGCTTTGCGAGCAAACCGATGCTAACGTTATTATTGCGGAAAAAGCCAATATCCGGCGCAGCGGCTGTTTGGCAGCTGGTGTCAATGCTTTAAATGCCTATATTACCAAAGGCCATACGCCTCAGTTTTATGTAGATTACGCAAAAAAAGATGCCGAAGGCATTGTTCGTGATGATT
>CALBLM010000258.1 GCA_937895695.1 uncultured Megasphaera sp. | reverse complement strand
GGCCTATAGTATGAATCAGGTATTACCTGCTATGATTATTGTTTCTATGGCAGGTGCTGCTTTGGGATTTTTGCAGTATAATTTTAATCCGGCTAAAATTTTTATGGGTGACACAGGGAGTATGCTATTAGGGTATACGCTGTCTGTAGCAGCTGTGTTGGGATTAGTAAAAACTGCGGCAACTGTGGCTCTTGTCGTACCGGTTATCGCATTAGGACTTCCTATTTTGGATACAGTATTTGCGATTATTCGCCGTAAGATGAGTGGTGTGCCTATTTTTCAGCCTGATAAGGGCCATTTGCATCATCGCCTGTTGGCATTGGGAATGACACAGAAACAAGCTGTATTAGTAATGTACTGCGTCAGCATTTTATTGGGAATTGTTGCACTTTTTGTAGCTAATGTAGGCTATAAGACGGGAATAGTGACAGTCGTAATCGTATTGGCTGTTATTATTTATTCAGCGAAACGCATTGGTATATTACGAAAGACAACAACGGATACTACTCACAAGAAATAATGTGGGTAGTGCCGTTTTTTTCTTAGGAGGAATAGGTATGATAAAAGTTATGACTGTTTTTGGCACACGCCCGGAGGCTATCAAAATGGCACCTGTTGTGTTGGAACTGCAAAAACACAGCGATAAAATTCAAACGATTGTTGCTGTTACGGCGCAGCATCGGCAAATGCTCGATCAGGTACTGCAGTTATTCCGTATTAAACCGGATTATGATTTGGATATTATGTCGCAAGGTCAAACGTTATACGATATTACGACTAAGGCACTTTTAGGGCTTAAAGATGTATTAGAAAAAGAAAAGCCTGATTTAGTGTTGGTCCATGGCGATACAACAACGACGTTTGCCGGTGCGTTAGCCGCATACTACCAGCAAATTCCTGTTGGACACGTAGAAGCTGGTCTGCGTACGGGCAATATCTATTCACCATTTCCGGAAGAAATGAATCGTAAATTGACAGGGTCTATTGCAGCCATTCATTTTGCACCGACTTCGACAGCGAAACAAAATTTGCTGCAAGAACATGTCGATCCGAAAAAAATTTATATTACAGGAAATACTGTTATTGATGCGCTTATGAATACAGTGGATGGTGACTATGATTTTGAAGATGATGCGTTGCGTACAGTAGATTTTAAACAACATCGAATTATTTTATTAACAACACATCGTCGGGAAAATTTAGGCGAACCAATGCGCCATATTTATAAAGCCTTACGTCGAATTATTGATGAAATTCCGGATACAGAAATCGTTTTCCCTGTACATCGTAATCCATTAGTACGTAAAGTAGTAGAAGAAGAATTATCAGGTGTAGATCGTATTCACTTAATTGATCCAATGGAATATGAACCGTTTGCTAATTTAATGAGTTTAAGTAGTTTAGTACTGACAGATTCCGGCGGTATTCAAGAAGAAGCTCCGTCATTGGGAAAACCAGTATTGGTACTGCGAGATACGACAGAACGGCCTGAAGCGGTAGCTGCCGGAACGGTACGCTTAATTGGTACTGATAAGGATATTGTATATAAAGAAACGAAACGGCTTCTTACGGATGCAGATGCCTATCAGGCTATGAGTATGGCTGTAAATCCCTATGGGGATGGCAAGGCTTCACAACGTATTGTACAAGCTATTTTGCATACATTCCATCCAAAAGAAGAAGCTCCTGAAGAATTTTGTTTAGACTAATTGTTGCTTTTCACAATAGTTAGTATGGCCAATATTTATATGTAAAATATAAAAAACACTCCATGCTATTTTGACATGGAGTGTTTTTTATACATGAAAACTATTGCATATCATAAATAAAAAGAATAAAATAGAACAATCTTGTTATAGTTTTCACAAAAATTAATAGGAATTTTTGTGAAAAAATGTACCTAAAATAAATATTTTTGTCAAAATATTTTTACAAGTCAAACATTGATTTTGCGATTTTAGTGTGCTAAGATAGCACTATCAAAGATGAATGTTATGTATAGGTACTATTCGTCTTTGGTAATAAAAAGTCTATCAGCATGAATGAGGAGGTGTCTTTATGAAGGAGAGAAGACAGCATACGAATTCGTCTGGTAGTTCATTAAACCGCATGGAGCTTATGAATCTGATTGTGATTACAGGTTCGCTGGGACTGACGCTATTTGTCTGTATTTTGATAGGCGTTTTTTTAGGACGAATGATAGATGATTTTTTTGCAACGTCTCCGTGGGGAATTATTATTTTTTCTTTATTGGGAACAGTAAGCGGCTTTTGGTCCTTGTATAAAAAGACTATTGAATACATGAACCATCAGTAAAATGCAGAGAAAAAAACATCGAGGTCCAATACATGGAAGAACTAGTGAAATATGTAAAAGCAACCATCATTAAGCTAATTGGGTTCACTTGTATTGTTGCGGCAGTACTAGTCGCTATAGGCTGTCAGCAATACATCATAGGCTGGTGTGTAGGCAGTGCGCTAAACATTATATATTTTTTGATGCTCAGCAGCAGGTCGGCACGGGCTATACATTTACCGCCTGAACAAATGGCTACTTTCATCCGGGGCGGGGCTGTTTTCCGCTTATTGATGATATGTCTGATGTGTATTATTATATTACAGTTTCCAATCATTCATTTTGGAGCTGCTGTTGCAGGTATTTTTTCATATCGCATCATCATCATTGCAGATGGAATCGGA
>CALBLM010000257.1 GCA_937895695.1 uncultured Megasphaera sp. | reverse complement strand
TCCGCAAAATTAGCCAACTGCTGATTGGTGCGCTCAAATTCCCACTGTCTGGCAATGCCGCTGTTATTGTTTTGCGTCGTGCTGATAATAAACGATAAGTTGGCCATGCGATACATTTCCTGCACCAACGAAGCTATCTGGTTTTGTAAAATAGTTGCCGGGTCAGACGGCGGTGCAATGAAATTAGGTTCATGACTGTAATCCGGATTATATCCCAGTGCGTTGTTCGTGCCTATCACCAAGTCTTTGGCATCCAAAGAGGGTATGGTCAACAATGGGAATGTTTGATTTCGCAATATTTCCCCCAGCCATGAGCAGTGATTATACAAGGCTTTGGCCGTCCGGGCAATCGGCAGCAGTTCCGGCGTCGGCCGCATCGTTTTTTGTTCCAGCATCCGGCTGAACAACGGCACCACTGGAACACGGCCAAGGTTATGCGCACCCTGCTGCAGTGCAATGCCGTCTCCCCAAATCTTCCATGATGTCCTGTCAAAATATACATATCGGTATTGGATGGTTCCGCTTTCTATGTGGGCGATTTCCTTAAATTTGATATATTCCAAATCACCGGTCTTATCAATGCCATATTCTTCCAGATTATCCGGCTCTAATACATAGGCATACGGAAACTGCCGCCGCTGCAGCATTTCCTGCTGGCTGCGTGAATCGACGTTTCGGGCATTATCCACAACGATAAAAGATATACCGTATACTTTGGCCATTACCGCTGCTCGTTTTATAAAGATTTGGATATTTGTGCCTGCAGCATCTGCATCCAGCGAAAAGCTTTTAATAATTCGTTCGGCCGAGCCGTGATAATCACGCAGCGGATTCTTTTTAAAAATGGGATCTACCAATGCATTGACAATCGGCGCAAAGTAATTCAAGTAATAGGCGTTATTTCGTCTAAACGTGTAGTCTTCCTCACTTTCCCGTTTATGCTTACTCAGATAGGCCCCTGTTTCAAATCCTCCCGAACCAAAATACGCGTCTCGTAATAGTTGATAACCAAACATAGTGCCTCCTAATAATTTACTCGTCTTGCTACAACCTTATTTCGCGTCATAACCTCAGCCATGGCATAACGAACCGCATCAATGGCATGATTGTTTGCATCCGGGTACTCATAGCCGACAAATTCGCGGTACGTATTCGGGCATCTTCGTTTGTCAATGTAAATATGTGCCCGGTTCTGCAGCCATTTCATGCCATAGTCAATGCTGTCCGGCCCTTTTTTGGCACCGGATATATTTAGTCCTGCAAGCCCCATCTCTGCAATCGATTTAGGTTCTGCCGCATCCGCCAAAATTCTATGACTGTGTATTCTTGGCTTGATGCGTTCCGCAGCCTGCTTATTGGTCAATTTCTGCTGATAAATCTCATCGAAAATATACAAATCTTCATGTTTGGCGTCGTAATACATCGCCACGAAAGCCAATGGATCGACAGCAAAGCCAAAGTCCAAACCGTAATACAACCTGTCAAAATTTCTTACAAGTTCGTCGCTCATAGCCATATCTTCCACATTCTCGAAGACGGCACCGCCGGTTCCTGTAACTTCACCAAGGTATTCATGCCTATACAAGACTTCGCTTTTTGCCTTGAGCTT
>CALBLM010000256.1 GCA_937895695.1 uncultured Megasphaera sp. | reverse complement strand
GTAAGAACGTGCAGAATGAGAAGCCGAGGATATATGTCCTCGGCTTTTTTGTATGAATCGTTTGATGTGAAGAAAGAAGATGACAACAAGATGCCGAAACGAAAATGGTATATGATGTGTATCTGCATATGTTGGTGTTTGTTGGGGATGATACAAAGTTTTGCTGCTGGAGAAAAAAATAAAGGAAATGCCTTAAAACCCGGTGCCACAATTGCCATTGTGGCACCGGCAAGTCCGGCTGATGCAGCGACTGAACAATCGGCAAAAAACATATTACAGTCTTGGGGATATCATGTTGTGCAAATACCGACACAGCCATATGGGTATTTTGCAGGTACCGATGAGGAACGGGCAGCGGCATTAAATCAATGTTTTAGAGATGACAAGATACAGGCTGTTTTGTGTGCTAATGGTGGGTATGGATCAGCTCGTGTTTTGGATAAAATCGATTACCCAATGATACAAAAACATCCTAAGCTATTTATTGGTTTTAGTGATATTACAGCACTTCATACGGCATTGGGCGAAAAAAGTAAGCTTGTTACGATTCATGGTCCCATGGCATGTACGCTGAATACGGAAGATTCTTCGGCATATACGTTAAAATATTTCAAAAAAGGGCTGTCATCTACGAAACCAATCGGTCCCATTCCTATGCCGAAGGGAAAATCATTGCACACGATTGTACCGGGAAAAGCAGAGGGCAGATTAACTGGCGGAAATTTATCTATCATAGCCGCAGCAGTAGGCACTCCATATGAATTGCAAGGGACCGATTCTATTTTGGTATTGGAAGATGTAGGAGAAGATGCCTATCGTGTGGATCGCATGATGCAGCAACTTTGGCAAAGTGGACTATTGCAACGCGTTCGAGGCATTGTCTATGGTGAATTTATCCAATGTGGTCATGATCCCGGAGATTTTACGACAGAAGAAGTACTGGGATATTATGCCAAACTTGCAGGCAAGCCAACGATTGCAGGATTGCCTGTAGGACATGGTACGGATAATCTGTTTTTACCATTTGGCGTACAGGCAAAGATGGAGGGAAAAACAGATGGTCATGCTGAGCTACGCATTGTAGAATCACATGTAAACGAAATGATACATTGATAGGATTGCCGATATGCATCTTTTCAATCGCCTCTGTTTCGGTATATAATACCATATGTAACGGAAAGGAGGCGGGCTATGATGGGATTTTTTAGTCAGTTGTTTCATCATGAACAAGGTGTGAAACGGTATATCTATATTACCGGGATGGTATGCCAAAATTGTTCTGACCATGTTAAACAAGCATTAAAGACTGTTCCAGGCGTAACCAAGGTTCATGTTGATTTATCTAAGGGAATCGCTACGGTCGTATTGGATAAAGACGTAAATGATGATATCCTGTTTAAAACAGTTGTCCAAGCCGGTTATACCGTCACAGATGTATTGAAAGAACCCAAATAAATGAAACATACAAAAAGAGGTATCATACAATGATGTATCATACCTCTTTAGTATCTTTATGAGAGATTTATATAAATAATTATTTCTTTAAGTGTTGATCGAAAAATTGAATAATAAGTTGCATTACTTCTGGTTGAATCCAATACGGCCCCCCATGGGCAGCACCATGGACAAGATATCGAGTAGCTTCAATATGATGATTGGCCAAGGCTTGGCGGAGAATTTCCGTCTGACTGGGCGAAACAACAGTATCTGCATCGCCGTGCATTAAAAGAAATGGCGGTGTTTTGTCGGAAATATACGTCATGGGATTGGCTGCTTTGACTCCTTCCGGATTGGCTGCTAACCCTCCGGATTTACCGCCCAATACGGGAGAACCGTTGAT
>CALBLM010000255.1 GCA_937895695.1 uncultured Megasphaera sp. | reverse complement strand
CTCGGCAGCAACTTCGCGAATAATGTATATCGCTTCTGCCTCTAATTTGTCAAGATGAGATAATTCACTCATGTACGTTTCCTCCTACTGATTAATATGCATTGGCTTCTTGTGTGTCTACAGTGATTTCCTTTATTTCTCCTGTCGGCAGTTGAATACGCCAATGAATGAAGCGGCCATCCTTTACCGTGTGCATGGTACTGCCGCGGCCGCCCATATCGGCACCTAAATAAAAATCAATCGCACCAACAGGACATTCTTTGACGCACGACATGCAACCCCAGCAATCTTTAGGATACTGCATGTTAGCTTTTCCTTGGGCATTGGGAATAATCAGACTGCCGGGACATACGTCTATGCATTGTCTACAGCCAATGCATGTATCCTGTTTAATTCGTATGCTCATATCTTTCATCTCCTTGTACCAGCTTCCGATAGCGAATATGAATGGTACCGTCTATAACTTGAGAATTGACGTATTTCTGCCATTCTTCTTTCTTTTCGGGATAATCCAAATTTTCAGCAAAACAATGCCAGCGAGTTTCTTTGCGGGCTTTTAAATGAGCAATCAAAACCTTGCAAACTGTCAGGCGTTCTTGCAGTTCATAGACAAACATTAATTCATGCCAATCCTTCGCCTGCAATGTACGGCTTAAGGCTTCTAACTGTGCGATTTTATCAGCCGCTAAGTTTAATTGCTTTTCATTGTATTGATACTGACTGCCAATGCCGCCGGCATAAGCATCCATGACTTTCTGCATGGCTTCTTCCAGTTGTTCAACTGTAAAAAAAGCATCGCTGCGTTGTAAAAAGCGATTGTATTCGGCAGCCTTGTCCTGCAATAGCCGTTCTTCTTCCACTGCAGACAGATGATCTATTTCATCAAGAACACCGCTTTCAGCAATAGCTTGGGCTGCGATTTCCCCTTCTGCTAATGCGCCGGTTACATATTTTTGCGGGCAACCTCCAGCAACATCTCCGGCGGCATACAAGTGATGAATCGTCGTTTCCCGTTTCGTATCTACCCAATAGCCACTCGCCGTATGACCGCCTACAATATACGGTTCCGTTCCTTCAATTTCTACGTTTTGCTGGCTAGGCGTTTTTCCATCTTCAATCCATTTGAGTGTCTGGCTTGGTGCCATATTGAGATAGGCCTTAAATAGAGACATATTCTGTTCAGACGTAATCCCTTTCGTCTGCAAATAACAAGGGCCGCGTCCTTCTTGTGTTTCTTTAACGGTACCATACAAACGCTGTGATGTCGTCAGACCATATTTGGTTTCATATACGTCACCTTTCGCGTTGATTTGTTTAGCTCCTACACCTTGGGCAATCGTTCCTGTCGGCGCAATGGTATCTTTGCATCGCAATGCAATAAACCGCATTTCAAAGGTTGTCATTTCTGCGCCGGCTCGGATACCCATGGCATAGCCTGCTCCTGTATTGAAAGGAGAATACCACATTTTATGACGAGAAAATCCGGGATTATTGGGACGATACAAGCCAGACGCACCACCAGTAGCACAAATT
>CALBLM010000254.1 GCA_937895695.1 uncultured Megasphaera sp. | reverse complement strand
TATGCGCATTGTTTGATAATTTAGGCGATGAACCGCAAATTATTGAAAAGGGTGAACGATTTTGCCAAGGTGTGCTGATTCCGGCATACAACATCAGCATAAAAGAAGTATCGACATTACAGGAAACGCAAAGAGGAGATGGCGGTTTTGGAAGTACAGGAAAATAAGCTAACATTAAAAGATATTGTGTATATAGTCGCAATAGTATTTACGTGTATATTATTAATTTTCACACACTTAAAGTATATAAATGTGGTATGCGTACTAGACGTTATGATATGCGTGTTTAGTGTATTAGTTATTACTGCAAGGATTTTTTTATGGAAAGTTAAGTGGTTTGTTTGGGTAAAAAGATCATTATTTATAATAAAAAAAAGATTGATGAGAAGGTGAAAAAATGAGGGATGATAAAGTAAATTGGTATGCACCTGGCGAAGTAAAAGTAAGTAAATTACCACCGGAAGAGATAGAAGCGTGGAAGAAAAATAAAGCGGAAAGAGAAAAAGAAAATAAAAACAAAAAACTAACTAAAGCTGATATTGGAAATTATATTGCTAAAAAGATTTATGAATCGCAAAAACGGTTAAGGAGAATAAAATGAAAAAAATTGATATAGTTATAACAAAAATAATAGCAGAGTATGTATTTGTTAAAATATATTTAAAAATAAAATGGATTCAATTTAAATATCAATATGTAAAGAGATAAGTTGATAACACAAATAAAATAAGAAAGGACTGATGTAAGATGATAAAAACATGTTATGTGTGCAATAAGCAATTTGATGCCAAACCGTCAAATAAAAAGATATGCGATGCCTGCTGTGACCGCATACTAGATGCTGTTCGTCATCACAAACCGGGAATATGTACGGTATGCGGCAAGAAATTCAAGCCATTCAAGACGACTAATTACTATTGCTCGTATAGATGCAGCCGCATCGCAAATCAGGTCACGACAAACCATCGAAAAGTAGCCGACCGGAACCACCTTCCGCACATGAAGAAACGATATAGCCAAAGGAAAAGCCTGGATGAATTGGCATTGGACGCCAGGCGGTGCGGTATGGATTACGGCACTTATACGGCGGTTTTACGAATGAAAGGGAAATTATAAACAGATGATATTTGAGGTGCGGAGTACTTTTGTTTTTATAAAAACGGAGGGCACGCACAAAATGAGAGAGTACAGCGATTATGTAAACGCCGTATACGGCTATTTAAAAAATTACAACAAATTTAAAGCGCAAGTAAAAATCCTTACTATTAAAATTAAAGACAAAGAACAGGAAATAGAAACGTTCGGCGGGGCCAAAATCGCAAATTATAATATCACGGGCGGCTCTTCCGGCGGGTCTGTTTCTAATGAAGTTGAGCAGCGGGTATTTTTAAAGATGAAATTGCAAGACGAATTGAAGCAACTGCAAAACAATAAATCTCATTTACAGCGACGCATGGAACTCATAGACGAAGCTATTCAATCGCTGAATGATACGGAGCAGAAGATAGTGCGGCTCAAATTTATCGACGGCTATCGTTGGATGTTTGTATCGTGTGAATGCGGCTATAGTGAACGGCAATGCCAAAACATCGGCAAAAAAGCCGTGCAAAAATTGGCTGATGTCATCTTTAATTTTGTACCCGCACAAATAGGACTTAATTTTATTTTTATCGAAAACCAACAGAATGAGTAGTATCATGCAGATAATTTATAATTTCTTCCATCAAAGCAAAAAGACGGCCGTATATTCCTTACGGCTGTCTTTTTGTGTATAAAATGGGGATAACTTGATTTGCATTTCGTGTTTTTTTGACCTCTTTTTCAATGTTATTTCATGATTCAATTAAAAAAGAACGGTACAATAATAGAGTGGAAAGCGGGAAGAACCGCCGAACACGCTCCTTAATGTAGTTGTCCATCTTCTTGTCCTTTCTGAGATGGGCATCACATGGGACTGACCAAGGGCGGCTTTGACGTGGGTTCGATTCCTACCGGTCCCGCCAATTTATCATACGACGCTTGAATATTTTCGAGCGTCTTTTTTTTTATTAAGGAGCTGATTGTATGAAAGTCGTCGAAATGAAAATTGATGACGTAAAACCATATGAGAATAATCCGAGGAATAACGAACAAGCTGTTCAAGGTGTAGCAAATTCAATTCAGCAGTTTGGATGGCAACAGCCTATTGTAGTAGATAAAGAAAACATCATCATCGTTGGACATACACGGTATAAAGCAGCTCAGAAGTTGGGATTAAAAGTAGTCCCGGTTGTCGTTGCTGAATTATCGGAAGAAAAAGCGAAAGCGTATAGATTGGCAGACAACAAAACAAATGAAGCAGCCGAATGGAATTTCGACAAATTGCAAGATGAATTGATCGAAATTATAAATATTGATATGTCTGATTTTGGCTTTGATGTAGACAATATTATCAATGATTTGCAAGAAAGTAACGGTGATAGCGATAACGAAGCAAAACAGGGATTAAAAGAAAAATTTATTTTTACTCCTACATCCGTTTTAGATAGTCGCTGTGGCGATTGGCAAAAACGAAAAAGAATGTGGTTTGACATCGGCATAAAAAGCGACGGCTCTCGCGAAACAATGAAAACAAGCGGTTCGTTATCAGGAACAACTCCTTGTTATTATATATATAAAAATAAAACAGAACAAAAGATAGGATACAAAATATCAAATAAAGAATTTGAAGAAAAATATTTATCTAAATTTATTAACAAAAGCTCAAAAATAGCTCATACTAATACCGGAGGCATTCTTAGTGTATTTGACCCCGTCCTTTGCGAACTAATGTATACTTGGTTTTCTTTTGACGGTGCTAAAATAATTGACCCGTTTGCCGGTGGCAGTGTTCGCGGCATAGTTGCATCAATTATGGGGCAAAACTACACCGGGATTGATATTAGACAATCGCAAATAAACGAAAATAATAAGCAAAAAAATGAAATACTATCCGATGAGTATAAAAAACCAGTATGGATATGTGGAGATAGTGTTAATATTAAAAATTTAGCACCTGATCAATATGATTTTATTTTTAGTTGTCCACCATATTTTGATTTAGAAATATATAGTGATAATGAAAAAGATTTAAGCAATATGTGCTACGATGATTTTTTGAAATCATACAGAAAAATAATAAACGATGCCGTTTCTATGCTTAAAGATGACCGTTTTGCCTGTTTCGTAGTTGGAGATATTAGGAATAAAAAATGTGGCGGTTTTATACGTGGTTTTGTTCCAGACACAATAAAAGCATTTGAAGATGCTGGAGCTCATTTTTACAATGAAATCATATTACTTACATGTGCTGGGTCTCTGCCGCTACGAGTAGGTAGACAGTTTCAATCTTCAAGAAAAATAGGAAAACAACACCAGAACATACTTGTATTTTATAAAGGAAATCCTAAAAATATCAAAAAAAAAACTATGGTAATGTAAAAATAAACGAAGAAATACAAGAAAAAACACAAGATTACATTTAATAGTACTTGAACAACAACTAAATATCCCTTAATATGAACATAACAAATATGTTATATAACGAAGGGAGAAATAAATAATGAAAAATAAAATTGAAGAATTAAAAAAATCAGCATTTGATGCGCGAGCTGCTTACAGAATAGGAGCCATTGACCGAGGAACTGCCAAAAATGAAATAACGCCTTATTTGGAAGAATTTAATAGAAAAAGCAAGGAAATAGCGGCTAAATATAATATGAAAGCGAGAACAATTTCGTTTTCATCATTTGTTAGATAAAAATAAAAAAATATACGGCACCTACAATTGTAGGTGCTTTTTGTTATGAAAAGAAGGATGATAGTATGGCAAATAAAAAAAGGGGGGGCAGGCCACCGATAGAAATAGATAAAAAAAGTTTTGAAGGGCTTTGTGCTATTCAATGTACTCTAAGCGAAGTGGCAACGTTTTTTAAATGCTCAGAGGATACAATACAAAGATGGTGCCAAAAAACGTATGGACGTTGTTTTGCGGTGGTTTTTGGACAAAAAAGAACTTTAGGAAAGGTAAGCCTTAGACGCGCCCAGTTTAGGCTGGCTGAAAAAAATGCAACCATGGCTATATGGCTTGGCAAACAATATCTTGACCAAAAGGATATCGACCGGCACGAAATTACAGGAGCAGACGGCAGCCCGATTGAAACTAAGAATGAAAACATTGTGCGGGTGTACCTACCTGAAAACCATAGGGATGATAAATAAAAGGCGGTGATTTGATGATTCTAAAACCCCAACCGGGACCACAAGAAAAATTTCTTTCTTGCCCCGCTGACATTTGCATATACGGCGGCGCGGCTGGGGGAGGATAGGTAAAACATTTGCCTTGCTTCTCGAATCGCTGCGGCATGTAGATAACGGCGGTTTTGGTGCCGTGTTCTTTCGTAGGAATATGAAACAGATAATGAATGAAGGCGGCTTATGGGATACAGCATTAAAAATGTACTTGCCTATCGGCGGTATATCCCAACTATCACCAATGCCAACAATTATATGGCCGTCGGGAGCTAAAATAACATTCT
>CALBLM010000253.1 GCA_937895695.1 uncultured Megasphaera sp. | reverse complement strand
TGTTCATGTTGTAGGGAAAGACGGAGAAGAACGGAGTTATACAATTCCGTACGGCTCCCATTTAGTTGTCCATGAAGGCGACGAAATCACAAAAGGCAGCCGAATTACTTCCGGTTCTATCAATCCTCACGATATTCTCCATATTTTGGGAGTCGAAGCAACACAGCGGTACTTGGTATACGAAGTACAGAAAGTTTACAAATCACAAGGTGTTGGTATTAACGATAAACACATTGAAGTTATTGTTCGCCAGATGCTTCGTAAGATGAAAGTTGAAGATGCTGGTGATGCTGATTTGTTGCCGGGCGATTATGTAGATGTCAATGTATTTGAAGATACAAACCGCCGTATTAAGGCAGCCAATGGAAAACCTATTATTGGTAAACCGATGCTTTTAGGTATTACTAAAGCCGCTTTGGCTACCGAATCGTTCTTGTCAGCCGCATCGTTCCAGGAAACAACGCGTGTTCTTACAGATGCTGCTATTAAAGGCAAAATTGATCCGCTTCTTGGTCTTAAGGAAAACGTTATTATCGGTAAACTTATTCCGGCAGGTACCGGCATGAGCCGTTACCGCAAGGTAAAAGTAGTAAAAACGGTGCCAACTATTTCCTATGAAGATGAAGATGGAAATCCTGTTGATGTATCTGAATCTGGTGACACGAATACGCCAGAAGCAGGACACTAAGGGCATATTATACAGACAGAGACTTGGAAACAAGTCTCTGTTTTTTTATATTATAGTTGATACACACGGGCAAGTGTAATAAAAAATGTTGTAGTTACGCAGTTTTTACGAAAAAACTCATTGACATCCTAAAGACGTAATGCTAAAATATCTAAGTGTCGCAGTGAATACTGCGTCCAAATTGTAAGAGTAAGGAGTGATGTTTCGTGAGCTTGGAATTCGTAAGCGGTGCACGCAAGACTGTCGGAGCAAAGCAAACGCTGAAAGCAATGAAACGAAACGAAGTCACCCAACTGTATGTTGCTAAAGACTGTGACGAACAAGTCGGAACCCCTCTTGTTGTATGTGCGGAAGAAATGGGAATTCCCTTGGACCGCTCGTATTCCATGATGGAACTTGGTATGGCTTGCCGTATTAAGGTCAAGGCAGCAGCCGTTGGTTTACTTAAATAATTTTGGTAGTATCATCTAACGGATTGAATCCTGTGATGATTACATTATAAATCTAATTGTTTGGAGAGGAGGTGCCCATATGCCAACAATCAGCCAATTAGTTCGTAAGGGTCGTCAGGTTTCTGTAACGAAATCTACAGCACCGGCTTTGAAAAACTGCCCGCAGAAACGTGGTGTTTGCACTCGTGTGTATACAGCTACACCGAAAAAACCTAACTCTGCTTTGCGTAAAGTTGCCCGTGTTCGTTTAACAAACTCTATCGAAGTAACAGCTTATATTCCCGGCATTGGTCACAATTTACAGGAACACAGTGTTGTATTAATCAGAGGCGGTCGTGTCAAAGACCTTCCTGGTGTACGTTATCACATCGTCCGCGGTGCCTTGGATACAGCTGGCGTAGCAGATCGTCAGCAGTCCCGTTCTAAATACGGCGCTAAAAAAGGTAAATAAGAGTTACCGTGCTAGATGAAATGGATGACTTACATAGTATAAGGAGGAATTAGACATGCCAAGAAAAGGCCCAGTGCCGAAGCGTGATGTGCTGCCGGATCCGGTGTACCATTCTAAATTGGTAACACGCTTCATCAACAAAGTTATGCTGGACGGTAAAAAAGGTGTCGCAGAAACTATCGTATATGATGCATTCGACATCATCCGTTCTAAAATGAATAAAGACCCATTAGAAGTTTTTGAACAGGCTCTCAACAATGTTATGCCTGTATTGGAAGTTCGCGCTCGTCGTGTAGGCGGTGCTAACTACCAGGTACCAGTCGAAGTTCGTGCTGACCGTCGTCTCTCCCTCGGTATCCGTTGGACTGTAGGTTATGCTCGTCAACGCGGCGAACGTACTATGAAAGAAAAGCTTGCTGCTGAATTAATGGATGCATTTAATAATACTGGTGCAGCTATTAAGAAAAAAGAAGATACCCATAAAATGGCTGAAGCAAACAAAGCTTTTGCCCATTATCGTTGGTAATTTAAGCTATTTTTTATTTGAGGAGTGGAAAAAACCGTGCCAAGAGAATTTTCTTTGGAAAAAACAAGAAACATTGGCATCATGGCTCACATCGATGCTGGTAAAACCACGACAACAGAACGTATCCTTTTCTACACCGGCCGTGTTCATAAAATCGGCGAAGTTCATGATGGCGCAGCTACGATGGACTGGATGGCGCAGGAACAGGAACGTGGTATTACAATCACGTCTGCTGCTACGACAGCTCATTGGAAAGGATATCGCATCAATATCATTGATACTCCGGGGCACGTTGACTTCACCGTTGAAGTAGAACGCTCTCTGCGTGTACTTGATGGTTCTGTTGCTGTTTTCTCTGCTAAAGGCGGCGTTGAACCGCAGTCTGAAACTGTATGGCGTCAGGCTGAACATTACCATGTTCCCCGTATTGCATTCGTTAATAAGATGGATACAACAGGTGCCGATTTCTTAAATGTTGTCGACATGATGAAAGAACGTCTTCAGGCAAATGCGGTTGCTATACAGCTTCCGATTGGTGCAGAAACAGAATTCCGTGGTATTATCGACCTCATCACGATGAAAGCTGAAGTATATGATGATGCTCTCGGTAAAGAAATCGAAATCGTCGATATTCCTGATGATATGAAAGAAGAAGCTGATAAATATCATCAGATCATGATTGAAACTATTTGTGAAACAGATGACGATCTCATGATGAAATATCTTGATGGGGAAGAACTCTCTATTGAAGATCTAAAAAAAGCAATTCGTAAAGCCGTCGTAACAAATAAATTGTTCCCTGTACTTTGCGGTTCTGCTTATAAAAACAAAGGGATTCAGATGCTTCTCGATGCTGTTGTCGACTATATGCCGTCACCGCTCGATATTCCTCCTGTTGATGGAACCAATCCGGATACGGGTGAAGAAGATACACGTGAAGCTGATGACAAAGCGCCGTTCTCGGCTTTGGCATTTAAGATTATGGCTGACCCCTTCGTTGGTAAATTAGCTTTCTTCCGTATTTATTCCGGTACGTTACAGGCTGGTACATACGTCTATAACTCTACAAAAGGTAAAAAAGAACGTGTTGGCCGTATTTTGCGTATGCATGCTAACCACCGTGAAGAAGTACAAGAAGCATATACAGGTGATATCGGAGCTATCGTTGGTTTGAAAGATACCACAACAGGTGATACGCTTTGCGATGAAAAAAATCCGATTATCCTTGAAAAAATGGAATTCCCTGATCCGGTTATTTCTGTTGCTGTTGAACCGAAAACAAAAGCCGACCAGGAAAAAATGGGTATTGCCCTTGCTCGTCTTGCTGAAGAAGATCCTACTTTCAAAGTTAAGACAGATGCAGAAACAGGTCAGACAATTATCTCTGGCATGGGTGAACTTCACTTGGACATCATCGTTGACCGTATGTCCCGTGAATTTAAAGTAGACTGCAATGTTGGTAAACCGCAGGTTGCATATCGCGAAACTATTCGCAAAGATGTCAAATCCCGTGGTTTCTTCAAACGTCAGTCTGGCGGCCGTGGTCAGTATGGTGACTGCTGGCTCGAACTTATTCCGCAGGAACAAGGCAAAGGCTACGAATTTGAAAACAAAGTCGTTGGCGGTGCTATTCCTAAAGAATACATCGGTTCTGTTGAAGCAGGTGTAAAAGAAGCGATGGAAACAGGCGTACTTGCCGGCTTCCCGATGGTAGATATCAAAGTCGTCGTTTATGATGGTTCCTATCATGAAGTCGACTCCTCTGAAATGGCCTTCAAGATTGCAGGTTCTATGGGCTTCAAAGAAGGCGCAAGAAAAGCAGATCCGGTTCTTCTTGAACCGTATACCAAAGTCGAAGTTGTCGTTCCTGAAGAATACATGGGCGATGTAATCGGCGACTTAAACTCCCGCCGTGGTCGTGTAGAAGGTATGGAAATGCGCAGTGGTGCTGAACATATCAATGCATTTGTACCATTGGCTGAAATGTTTGGCTATGCAACGGATTTGCGTTCTAAAACGCAGGGCCGTGGCGTTTATACAATGACTTTTGACCACTACGAAGAAGTTCCTAAGAACGTAGCTGAAAAAGTCATCAGCGACAAAGGCTAATAATTTTAATTACATTGGAGGAACTGCAAAATGGCTAAAGAACATTACGAAAGAACCAAACCGCATGTTAACATTGGTACCATCGGTCACGTTGACCATGGTAAGACAACTTTCACAGCTGCTATTACGAAAGTATTGGCTGAAAAAGGTTACGCTAAATTCGAAGACTATGCTGATATCGATAAAGCACCGGAAGAACGTGAACGTGGTATTACAATCAATACTGCACACGTTGAATATGAAACAGATACTCGTCACTATGCACACGTTGACTGCCCGGGGCATGCTGACTATGTTAAAAACATGATCACTGGTGCTGCTCAGATGGA
>CALBLM010000252.1 GCA_937895695.1 uncultured Megasphaera sp. | reverse complement strand
TCTTGGAAGCGTTTTTGACAAAAATGGCTTCACAGCTGAAAATTGACGACAATGCCGTGCGCAGCGAATTTAATAAATATATCGCCAAGCACCCGGAATTGGGACAGCAGCAAGTCGTTATTTCTGCATCGGTTACGCATGAAAACGCCACAGCCCGCGGCAGCGGCGCCATGGCAGTTGCAGAAGAAAATATTTTGCGGTTTCTGTTGGAAAAGCCGGCAGCCTGTGAACGGATTCAGCAGAAAATCGACACCGCTTTTTTTACGGATACGAGAAGGCAGCATATTTATCAAATTATCTTAGACGTCTATGCCTCACAGGGAACATACACCAAAGGGGATATACAGGCAAAATTAACGCCTGACGAAGCCGAGGAAGTAGCGCGCATTATGATTTTGCAAGATGTGCCAATGGATGAACAGGTAGTCATGGACTATGTAAAACGATTCCGCTTAGCCGAGCTGCGAAAACAGTATATAGAACACAGCAAGCGGGCAGCTGCCTACAGCAGAGAGAATGACAGCCGTGTGATCACGGAACTGGCAGCTTGTAAACAGATAAATGAAGAAATCAAGAAATGGTCATAACAAGCAGAAAGGGGTTTGCATATCATGACGAAAACAAACGATACCGATATAATGATAGATACAAAAACAACAACGAAAAAAAGTACGGCGAAACGAAGCAGTAAACGCAAAATAACTAAGAAAAAAGAACAAGGAAAACAGTTATCGCCGCAGGAACGTTTGAAATTAGCGCAACAGCATGTATTACAGTTGCTGCAGATGGGCCAGAAAAAAGGTAGCCTGACCTATACGGAAATCATGAACGTTTTAGAAGAAGATGAACTGACGCCGGAACAGATTGATAAAATGTATGAACTCTTTGCGGATAAAGGCATTGATATTATCGGTGAAGACGACTCAATGGACGACAACGACGATATTGAAGTCGATGATGATGCCGAAGAAGTACCGGATTTGCATAATGTCGATTTGAGCGTCCCTGAAGGCATTAATATTGATGACCCTGTCCGCATGTATTTAAAAGAAATCGGTCGTGTACCGCTGTTATCGGCAACTGAAGAAATTACGCTAGCAAAAACGATTGAACGAGGCAATGCCGAAGATGCGACAGAAGAAGAAATTAAAGCTGGCACGATTGCCAAGAAAAAATTGACCGATGCTAACTTGCGTTTGGTTGTCAGTATAGCCAAAAGGTATGTAGGCCGAGGCATGCTGTTTTTGGATTTGATTCAAGAAGGCAATTTAGGGCTGTTAAAGGCTGTCGATAAATTTGACTACAGTAAAGGCTATAAATTCAGTACCTATGCAACATGGTGGATTCGCCAGGCTATTACGCGCGCTATTGCCGACCAAGCACGTACGATTCGTATTCCTGTCCATATGGTAGAAACGATTAATAAATTGATTCGTATTTCCCGTCAACTTTTGCAGGATAAAGGCCGTGAACCGTTGCCGGAAGAAATTGCCGAAAAAATGGAAATTCCCGTTGAACGCGTACGGGAAATCATGAAAATCGCGCAAGAACCGGTTTCGTTGGAAACGCCTATCGGTGAAGAAGAAGATTCCCATTTAGGCGACTTCATTGAAGATTCCGAAGCCGTCGCTCCCGATGATGCGGCATCCTTTATTTTGCTGAAAGAACAAATTGAAGATGTCTTCTCCTGTCTGACCGATCGAGAACGAAAAGTATTGTATTTGCGTTTTGGCTTAAAAGATGGACGGCCCCGTACACTCGAAGAAGTAGGCCAGCACTTTAACGTTACGCGTGAACGTATTCGTCAGATTGAAGGCAAAGCCCTTAGCAAATTGAGAAATTGGGGCAAACGCGAAAAAATTAAAGACTTTCTTTGATAATTAAATCTTGACGATGCGACGGTATTATTGTATACTTACTTGGTAAGGCTCAAAGGCCTTACTATTTGGGCCTATAGCTCAGCGGTAGAGCCCCCGGCTCATAACCGGTCGGTCCCTGGTTCAAATCCAGGTGGGCCCACCAACTAAAAACTCCTGTCTTACAGTCGTAAGGCAGGAGTTTTTTCTATATGTTCAAGTACTATAAGAAATAGTTCTAAACTGTGCTATAATACAAACATCGATTGAAATAAATCGAAAAGAAAGAAGTGGAGAATTATGTCAAAATTTTGTATACACTGTGGCAGTAAATTAGAAGATACAGATAAGTTTTGCATGCATTGCGGTGCAAAGTGTGTCGATGTAGGACAACCGGCAGCAACGGTAGATACCACGTCGTCAGCGGCGCAGGAAGCATTTGAAAAGGCAGAACAAATTTTGCTTTCTTCCAAAAGTCTTCCCGATTATTCCCAAGCCTTGGTACAGTTGGTACAAGCTAAAAAATTGGGCATTAAAACGAACAAAATGGAAACGCTTATGCTGTTAGATCAACTATATCGAACCATCGATATGCTTCGTCAATCCTATGGGAAAACAGAAGCCCATATACCGCATCCGACAGAAACAGAACATGACATAGGTAGAACTCATATCACTGG
>CALBLM010000251.1 GCA_937895695.1 uncultured Megasphaera sp. | reverse complement strand
GAAACATAAAATCGGTTAGGAGTGACAGCATATGGACAGCGAAGAATACTGGAAACAACGGGCCGAAGAACGCGAACAATACTGGCACAAAAAGTGCCAAGACACTATCGAACGGGAACTGGCCAGTTATTACCGGGCTTCGCTGGGCCGTATTCAAACCGATATTGCCGCGTTGTATGGTCGCTTTGCCGTAGATAATGAGTTGAGTATTGCTGAAGCCCGTAAGCTGTTGACAGGGAAAGAATTCCGGCAGTGGCGTATGGACATTCAGGAGTATGTCAAAAAGATTGAATCGACGGGCGACAAAGGGCTGGAAAGGGAACTGAACGTGTTGGCTATGCGCAGTCGAATCAGTCGATTGGACAAGCTATATAGCGAAACACTGTTAGAGCTGGACAAGCTGGGACGCAAGGTTTCCAAAGATATGAAATCGTTTCTAACGGACGCCTACAAGGATAACTATTATCATGGCTTGTATGATATTGCCAAAGCCGGAGAACTGCAAAATGCCGTATCAAAGGTTGACTCTAAATCACTGGAAGACGTATTACGAACTCGATGGAGCGGTAAAAATTACAGTGAACGGATATGGAAGAACCAAAAACTGTTGGCCAAAACCATTAAAGATGAAATGCTGACCGCTGTTCATCGTGGCGAAAGCGTTGAAAAAATATCGACGCGGATTGCAAAGCGCATGGACGTTGGCATTAGTAATGCTCGTCGCCTAGTACGGACAGAACTAAATTACGTTAATAATCAATCTGCCTTTGAAAGTATCAAAGATGCAGGCATGAAGTATTTCCGCTTCATTGCCACGTTGGACCGGCGCACGTCGGCTATTTGCCGCGCCCATGATGGGCATGTATACGCCTTGTCAGAAGCACGGGCAGGAACAAACGTACCGCCGCTTCACCCTAATTGCAGGTCTACTATTGCGGGCAGTCTGTACGGTCCGAACAAGGCGAAGACTGGTACAAGGGCCGCGAGGAACGACGCTGGAAAAACAGTTTACGTTCCGGCAGATATGAAGTATGAGGACTGGGCATCCGTATATGTTGATAAATCGAAGACCTTGTCGAAATGGCAGAAAGACAGGAAAAATGATATAATAAAAGAAAAATTGACAAGAGTTTTAGTAACAGTAGGTATTAAGTTTGAAACCGTTCACTATCCGCCCAAACCGATTGTTAGTGAGGAGCTCACTATTGATGATGCACATGTCAATCAGGAACGACAACATGGGGTTACATTACCTATAGCACAAAATATAATTGATACTGCATTATTTTCGTTGACTGGGTGGAATGGGCGGAATGAAAGGTACTATGCTATGCTTGGAGTCGCTTATGTTTTAGATGGGCGTATACGAACCGCATTTTTAGAAAATGAGTTTGATGATAAAGTCAAGGAGGTGCTGAAAAGATGGAAAGAAATCAAATCCGATGCCCCATAGCAGGGCGGATGATAGACGATGCAGAATGCCTTGATGTCCATATGGTCGTTGAAGAAGGGGCTCCACTCTGGTCGGCACCGCAAGACATAGTCAATAAACCAAATTTTAGAAAAGAATGCTTATTGTGCCGACACCATCATGGCTAAGCAGATGTAACAAAGGTGGTATGATGAAGAAGATTGTAGCGGATGGTATAAAACAAGGTAAAAAGTATCATGTTATATGTGAAGAAAACGAATCAGGTAATATAGTAATTACCTTTAATGGGCAATCAGATGAAGATTTGCAGGCTCAGTTGTATATGAGTATTTTTGAAAGCGTAGCTCCCGAGCCGGTAAGAGAGTATACAAGCGAATCTATGGAAGGTTACGAAAACGCTCTTAGTACTATTTTTTTTGATGAATTACTGGGCATACAAGTTGAAGGAATGGAAGATGATGCACCTGAAGTGGCGAGGTTTTAAAAAATTATGAAAGTGATGTGTCCGGTCATCCATAAAGAAATTGAAGATTATGACTGCATGGAATACGCAACCATTGCAGAAAGAATTTTAAAGCCTAATGCAGGACATATTGAGTTTACTAAAAATAAAAATTTTCGTGAACGGTGCATGGAATGTCCATATCATCCTAATTAATATATTTTATTAGACAAGAGTGAGGTAGAACATGGCTAATTTCAAGCTGATTTATCAAATCCTTTCTAGACCGCGTGACCATATCCCGGCAAGTGCCGGCAGTAGACAGTGAAGGCGCAGATGGTTTTGTGACGACGGATGTATATACCGACGTGCCTTGTAAACTGAGCCAGTACGGCAAGGAACTGCAGAGCGAACAGCGTGACCGGGAATATTTGTTACGTACAGACCTGCGTATCTGTTTGGAGCCGTCTTACGAGGTTAAACCTAACGATACGTTAACTATTACGCATGAAGGGCAGACGTTCATATTGTATGCGGCGCAGGCGTTTAAGTATCCGACACATCAAGAAATCAGCGTACGAAGGGATAGTGAGGCGTAATGGGGATACAATTTGGCGGTTTTGATGATTTTGGTGAACACTTGGATAGGATTGCTAAGAGTGGAGCAGCGAAACGAAATAAATTTGTTTCCCAAGAAGCAGAAGTTATTCTTGGCCATGCCAAAGACAATACGCCAACCAAGACAGGCACACTGAAAAAAGCTTGGCACCGCACACGAGCGGTGCAGGGCGTAGTGGAGGTATTCAATAATACTGAGTATGCGGCTCATGTAGAATACGGTCATCGGCAAACGCCTGGGCGATTTGTGCCGGCTATTGGTAAACGATTGAAAAAATCATTTGTGCCGGGTAAGAAGATGTTGCATAAAGCCATGCTGCAGTCGATCCCAACCTTCTGCGACGACGCAAAACAGATGATGGAGAATATATTTGGGAATGATTAGTTTACGAAGTATCAAACAGGCCCTTGTGGCTTTATTAAAACAGAATTATCCGAAGTATGCGGTGCATTTTGACAATGTAGAAAAACAAGATGCGCCGTATTTTTATATCGAAATGCAGCCTATGATTCATACGGTTGACCGTGTATACAGCGAGCGAACCATACAAATAGATATTACGTTTGTTCCTGAGGAAGATAACTATGGTCGTGTCGATAGGTCGCAGCTGTACGACATTGCCGATACATTAGATGGCTGTATCCGGCCCGTGTTCTTTGTAGAAGACCGGGCAATTACTATTATGGATGGAGAAACAACGATTCATGATGAAATTCTTCATTATATTTTCAATTTGGAATTCGCCGATTATCGAGAAGCTAAACGGGTAACGGAAGACTTAATGGCAGAACTTCAAATTACATGGACGAAAGGAACGTGATGATATGCCAAAGGAACAAGAAGTATTCGGCGCACCGCAAGTATTAATTACCTTTAAAACAAAAGCTACGACAGCTATCGCTCGGTCAGCCCGAGGAATTGTTGCAATGATTTTGAAAAATGAAACCACGGATACCATGGGCTACTATAAGATTGGTGACGTGACAGATATTCCAACCACAGGATTGACAGATGCCAACGTGGATTTGATTAAGAAATGCCTGTTGGGGACGCCGCTGAGGGTGTTAGTCTATACTATTCCAGCTGATAGCGTTACA
>CALBLM010000250.1 GCA_937895695.1 uncultured Megasphaera sp. | reverse complement strand
ACCTAAGCAATCAACATCTACAAACTCTTTGCCTTCTTTAAATGCAGCTACCGCTTCTTTATCGATCTTATGAGCCGGCAATGGACGAAGGGATAATAAATCTACGCCAAATTCGTCTTTTAACTGCGAGAACCCGTAATCCAAAATTCGGCCATCTTTATTTCTAATTTTTACTAAATGTGTCGAATCAATAACACCATTTTCATACGCAAATGTCGTATCTTCTGGATTGTCAAATACCATTACTTTATCCGTATGATACAGACGAAGTGGTTCATAAATCTGGAAGTTATACAACAGTTTGCCAGCCGTTGTTTCAATTAAGCCATGACCAGGAATGCGAACCTTAATCAACGCTTCAATATCAATCGCTTTAGCATCATAGGCCAGCATAACTTCATCATAGTTTGAGAACATCTTGCCTTCGCCCATGGCGCCTGGTTTTACGAGTGTCAAGTAATAGGCACCCAAAACCATATCCTGCGTTGGTACTGCTACTGGCTTACCATCTTTCGGTGCCAAGATATTATGAGCAGAAAGCATTAACGTACGGGCTTCAGACTGAGCTTCTACAGAAAGCGGTAAATGGCAGGCCATCTGGTCACCATCAAAGTCTGCATTAAACGCTGTGCAGACCAGCGGATGCAATTTAATAGCCCGTCCTTCCCAAAGAATCGGTTCAAATGCCTGAATACCCAAACGATGCAGTGTCGGAGCACGGTTTAACAATACCGGATGTTCTTTAATAACATCTTCCAAAACATCCCAAACTTCATTGCTGACACGTTCTACTTTCTTTTTGGCATTTTTAATGTTCGTAGCAATGCCCTTTTCTACTAGCTTCTTCATAACAAATGGCTTAAAGAGTTCCAATGCCATTTCTTTTGGAAGGCCACATTGATGCATTTTCAATTCAGGACCAACAACGATAACCGAACGGCCGGAATAGTCGACACGTTTACCTAACAAGTTCTGACGGAAACGGCCTTGTTTCCCTTTCAGCATATCCGAAAGAGATTTCAACGGACGATTACCAGGGCCCGTAACAGGACGACCGCGACGTCCGTTATCAATTAAGGCATCAACAGCTTCTTGAAGCATGCGTTTTTCATTGCGGACAATAATATCCGGTGCGCCTAATTCCAATAAACGGCTCAAGCGGTTGTTACGGTTAATAACACGACGGTATAAATCATTCAAGTCTGATGTTGCAAAACGACCGCCATCCAACTGTACCATCGGGCGAAGTTCCGGCGGAATAACCGGAATAACGTCCATAACCATCCATTCCGGTTTATTGCCGGAATGACGAAATGCTTCTACAACTTCTAATCGACGAATAGCCCGAACACGGCGCTGTCCGGAAGAATCGCGTAAATCATCTCGCAATTTCTTATCCAAAGCATCTAAATCTAATTCCTGCAACAATTCTTTGACAGCTGCCGCACCCATGCCAACACGGAACTTATCGCCATACATATCTAAATATTGACGATATTCTGTTTCCGTCAAAAGTTGTTTTTTCGTCAGCGGTGTGTCACCTGGATCTAATACAATATAGGATGCAAAGTACAAGACTTTTTCCAACGACCGCGGGGAAATATCCAAAATAAGACCCATACGGCTTGGAATACCTTTAAAATACCAAATATGAGATACAGGAGTAGCCAACTTAATATGGCCCATACGTTCACGACGAACTTTAGCACGCGTTACTTCAACGCCGCAGCGATCGCAAACGACGCCTTTATAACGGATACGTTTATATTTGCCGCAATGGCATTCCCAGTCTTTTGTCGGCCCAAAAATGCGTTCGCAGAATAAGCCGTCTTTTTCTGGCTTTAATGTACGGTAATTAATAGTTTCCGGTTTTTTGACTTCACCGTGTGACCATTCCAAAATTTTTTCTGGAGAAGCCAGGCCAATCCGCATGGAATCAAATTCGTTCACATCTAGCACTAATACCGCTCCCTTCTATCGATCATTATTCATCTTCATTAGTAGTATCATCGTCATGCGCTTTTTCTGCTTCAGCTACTGCATCCAAGCTCATAGCGCTCATAATATCGTCTTCACCGCCATTGCTGGTAGGTTCTTCATCAGGTGTTTCTTCACTCGTTTCATCTGCCGGTACGGCCGGTGTATTATCACCAGCAGCATCACCTTCCATGACACGACGGAGTTCATCTGTCTGTTCCGGTTCTACATCGTCATCATCATCCAATTCTTTGATAACAACTTCTTCGCCGTCTTCATTGAGAATTTGAACATCTAAGCCGATAGCTTGCAATTCCTTAAGCAATACTTTGAAGGATTCCGGTACGCCCGGTTCCGGAATATTTTCGCCTTTGACAATCTTTTCATAGGCTTTAACACGTCCAACAACATCATCGGACTTAACTGTAAGCATTTCTTGCAATGTATAGGCTGCTCCATACGCTTCCAAAGCCCAAACTTCCATTTCCCCAAAACGCTGGCCGCCAAACTGAGCTTTACCACCCAGCGGTTGCTGTGTAACCAGGGAGTACGGACCGGTCGAACGAGCATGAATTTTGTCATCAACCAAATGATGCAGTTTTAAGAAGTATGTATACCCGACAGTAACACGACGATCCATCGGTTCGCCTGTACGGCCATCATACAGAACAGACTTACCATCTTCCGGAAGTCCAGCAATCTTCAAGGATTCAAATACATCTTCTGCCTGGGCACCATCAAAGACAGGTGTTGCAATATGGATGCCTGCTTTATCCGGTTTCGGCATGCCGTATTTATCAAAATCATAGCCGGCTTCACGAAGTTTAGCTTCTAAATTGGGGTTCATATTTTTAATTTGAATGCCCAATTCATGCATAGCCCAACCCAAATGGGTTTCCAAAATCTGACCGATATTCATACGAGACGGTACGCCCAATGGATTCAATACGATCTGAACCGGTGTGCCATCCGGAAGGAATGGCATATCTTCTTGACGCATTACGCGGGAAACAACACCTTTGTTCCCATGACGACCAGACATCTTATCGCCTTCATGAATCTTACGTTTTTGCGCAATATATACACGAACTAAGCGATTTACGCCTGGCGGCAGTTCATCATTATTTTCACGGGAGAAAATACGAACTTTGACAACTTTACCGGATTCACCATGAGGTACCCGTAACGATGTGTCGCGTACTTCCCGTTCTTTATCGCCAAAAATAGCACGGAGAAGTCGTTCTTCCGGTGTAAGTTCTGTTTCACCTTTTGGTGTAACTTTACCAACTAGCACGTCACCTGGGAATACATCGGCTCCGACCATGATAATGCCGCTTTCATCGAGGTTTTTAGTGCTTTCTTCACTAACATTCGGAATTTCACGCGTAATTTCTTCGGAACCTAATTTGGTATCACGCGCATCGCATTCATATTCTTCGATATGAATGGACGTATACAAATCATTTTTCGGCAAATCTTCGCTCAAGAGGACAGCATCTTCGTAGTTATAGCCTTCCCAAGGCATATACGCAACCAAGATATTGTATCCTAAAGCCAATTCGCCGCCATCCGTAGCCATACCATCAGCCAAAACTTGTCCTTCTGTTACTTTTTCATTTTTATATACGAGCGGACGTTGGTTGATGCATGTACTTTGGTTAGAACGAACAAATTTAATCAATCGATATTTGTCAACAGAACCAGATTCTGTACGAACTTGAATTTCATCACCCGTTACACGGCTGACTACGCCAGAATGTTTAGCCAATACACAAACGCCGGAGTCACAAGCTGCTTTATATTCCATGCCAGTATCAACAAGCGGGGCCTGTGTACGAAGAAGCGGTACAGCCTGACGCTGCATGTTTGCACCCATCAACGCACGGTTCGCATCATCGTTTTCCAAGAACGGAATCATAGAGGTACCAACGGAAACAACTTCCTTAGGAGATACGTCCATGAAATCAACGCGATCTGCTCGGAATTCACGTGTATCTTCACCGTGACGGCAGGCAACACGTTCATGAACAAAATGACCATCTTCTGTCAATGGTTCATTTGCCTGCGCAATAATATATTGTTCTTCTTCATCAGCTGTGATGTAATGTACATCTTCTGTAACAATGCCGGTTTCCTTATCTACGCGGCGGTACGGTGCTTCAATAAAGCCGAATTCATTTACTTTACCAAAACAAGCCAATGAAGAAATCAAACCGATGTTTGGACCTTCAGGCGTTTCTACAGGGCACATACGGCCATAGTGAGAATGATGAACGTCTCGAACTTCAAACCCGGCACGTTCACGAGACAAACCGCCAGGCCCTAAGGCACTCAGACGACGTTTATGCGTCAATTCAGCCAACGGATTCGTTTGGTCCATAAACTGTGATAACTGACTGGAACCAAAGAATTCTTTAATCGCTGCAACAACAGGGCGAATATTGATTAAAACCTGCGGTGTAATGCTTTCAGCATCCTGAATGGTCATACGTTCACGAACGACACGTTCCATACGAGTAAGACCAATGCGGAACTGGTTTTGTAGTAATTCACCTACACAACGCAGCCGACGGTTGCCCAAATGGTCGATATCATCAATCGTACCAAATCCATCCATCAAGTTGAGCAGGTAGTCAATATGGGCAATAATATCTTCTCTTGTAATCGTACGATGATCATACGGCAAGTTGCTATTATTGCAAATAATTTTATATACAGAACCATCGGGTTTTTCCACAAAGGTTTCAACAAGTCCTTCTCCGGAAAATACACCGCTTTCTTTAATTTTTTCTACTTCTGCTGCACCAATTTCTGTATGGGCATCAACAACAACTTCACCGGTTTCTGCATTGACAATCGGTTCATGCAAGGTAAGACCGAAAAGACGACGTTCCCAGCCCAATTTTTTACCGGCTTTATAACGACCGACACGAGCCATATCATACCGGCGCGGATCAAAGAATAACCCTTCAAATAAATTGCGAGCACTTTCTACTGTCGGCGGTTCGCCCGGACGGAGTTTCTTATAAATTTCAACTAACGCTTCATCCTGATTTTCAGTGGTATCTTTTTCAAATGTAGCTTTTAACCGTTTATCGTCAAAGAATAAATCCAGTATTTCTGCATTAGAAGACCAGCCCAGAGCACGAATCAAAACCGTTACAGGAATTTTACGATTGCGGTCAATACGAGCATAGACAATATCATTGGCATCCGTTTCCAATTCAATCCATGCGCCACGGTTTGGAATAACCGTAGAATTATATAAGCGAATACCCATGGGGTCAATTTCGCGGCCATAATATACACCTGGGGAACGAACGAGCTGGCTGACAATAACACGTTCTGCCCCATTAATAATAAACGTACCTGTATCCGTAATCAGCGGAAAATCACCCATGAATACTTCCTGATCCTTAATTTCCCCCGTTTCATGATTGACAAGGCGGATTTGGACGCGGAGCGGCGCGGCGTACGTCGTGTCCCGTTCCTTACATTCACGGATGTCATATTTAGGTTCCCCTAATTTAAAATCTTCAAAGGACAAAGACAAATTACCCGATGAATCTTCAATAGGAGAAATGTCTTTGAATATATCTTTCAATCCTTTTTCCAGGAACCATTCGTAGGATTTATTCTGTAAATCCAACAAATGAGGCATTTTCAAGACCTCGTTAATCTTAGCATACGTGTATCGAGTCCTTTTCCCTACTTGTACAGGTTTGAACATGCTGATTCTTCACCCCTTATAAAAAGTAAACCATGATGATAGCGTCGCAAAAGCATTCCCAAAAAGCGACAAAAAAGCAAGGCTCTGTATATCTCTTGAACCTTGCTTAATTTTTTGCTTTCCGGAAACGCTTCCTCCATGTATCTCATAATATATCATATTGAACATTTTGCAATGAGTTATTATAGCATACGTTTTTGTTTCCGTCAATATTCTTTTTTATATTTTTTGTCCTGCTTACTGATGTATCCGAGCCAACGTATATTTCTTTTTACCCTTACGAACAATGACAAACTTACCGTTAGAATTTTTATGGGGCTTGACGATTTCATCCAATGCCGTAACTTTTACACCATTAATAGTAATAGCACCATTCGTAACATCTTCCCTAGCTTGCCGTTTTGATTTATAAATTGTGGAATCTACCAACCAATTGACAACATCTTTATCTTCATTAGATACATCGACAGTCGGCATTTTACCGAAAGCCTGTAATAATTCATGTTCTGATAAATCGGCAATACTGCCATGGAATAACGCTTCCGTAATATTTTGTGCTTCTTTAAGCGCTTCCGGGCTATGAACAAATGTTGTAACTTCTTCTGCCAATCGGCGCTGTGCCAAGCGTTTTTCCGGTTCGTTTTTAACCGCTTCAGCCAACGCATTGATTTCTTCCTGTCCGAGGAACGTGAAATATTTCAAATATTTCACGACATCTGCATCATCCTGATTGAGCCAGAATTGATAGAATTCAAAAGGCGATGTCTTTTCCGGATCGAGCCATACAGCACCGCCGGCAGTCTTACCAAACTTCGTACCGTCTGATTTCAGCATTAATGGAATGGTCAATCCATAAGCTCTCGCATTGCTACCATGAATCTTATGAATTGTATCAATACCTGCTGTAATATTGCCCCACTGGTCGGCACCGCCGATTTGGAGCTGTACATCATGATGCATAAACAACTGTTCAAAGTCAATAGATTGCAAAATCTGATAGGAAAATTCCGTAAATGAAATGCCCGCATCCAACCGGCTGGCAACTACTTCTTTTGCCAGCATCGTATTCACACTAAACAATTTGCCATAATCTCGTAAAAAATTAAGTAAATCTATTTTGCTTAACCAATCATAGTTATTAACAAAAGAAATATTGGAAGATTCTCCAAATAAATGCATAAACTGAGCTTTCAATTTTTCTGCATTTTCATGAATCTTTTCATTCGTTTGCACCTGTCGTTTTTTTTTGCGGCCGCTCGGATCGCCGATACCCCCCGTCCCACCGCCGATAACGACATACGGATGATGACCTGCCAAGGCAAAGCGTTTTAACATCATAAAGGGAATTAAATGTCCAATATGCATGCTGTCGCCAGTCGGGTCTACGCCACAGTACAAAGAAATGCTTTTTTCTTCCGTAAGTTTGCGCAACCCTTCTTCATCAGTCATTTGATTGACGGCACCGCGCCAAGACAATTCATCAATAATATTCATCGAACCCGCTCCTTTTTCTACTTTGCAAGTTTATATTTTTATATCATTAGTTACATTAATTATACTCATCGCAGAGATATACGTCAATAAAAAGTGTACTCTTCCTGTGTCAATCAAGTCGTTTCCTATCTAAAGAAGAGTTGCAAAAAACAGTTGCGATTTTTTTCTTATTCTTAATTATGAGCGAATTCTTTTAAAAAGGAGCGTGCCTACTATGCCGGATAACAAGGATGCCAAAACAATCGCCGTCTTAGCAATCATTAATTCCTGTCCGTCAGAAAATGCTAAGGATGCAATAAACAAAGACATCGTAAATCCTATGCCGCCTAAAATTCCTGCTCCCAGAAAATGGCTAAGCCGTACACCCTGTGGCAGATTGACAATATGCAGACGCACTAATCCATATACGGTACCAAAAATACCAAGGGGTTTTCCTAAAAATAGTCCAGCTACGACACCGGCCCCAACAGGGGATGCAACGGC
>CALBLM010000249.1 GCA_937895695.1 uncultured Megasphaera sp. | reverse complement strand
ATTCATCATGTACCGTACCGCTGTCAATAATCAACATATCACCCTGTTCCGTTTCATACGTTTTCCCGTCAATGCTATACATCCCTTTTCCTTCATGAATCAATATGATTTCCAATAGATTATCATGACAATGCATGGTACGCGGCATTTGCGTAATCGGCCTATCTGCTTCATAAATAGTAACTAAAATCGGTTTTGTATGCGGCGCAAACGTTGCAGATACAACCGGTAAAACAACAGCCATTTTCATCTCTCCTTCAATCATTTTTGTTCTATTATATACGAAAACACAAAAAAACGCTTGCAAATACGTATGTATATACGTTGCGAAGCGTTTTTCTTGTGTATCATATTGAAGTCATTTACTATGTGTCGTTGCATATACGCCGATAAAAATGCAGGCTGCGCCGACGAGTTCTTGTATGCCAATAACTTCGGCAAACAAGACATACCCGCCTATCATGCCGACAACAGGCGTGACGTTTTGAAAAATAGCCGTCAGACTAGGACCAGCATTTTTAACGCCAATGTTCCAAAACAGCATGGCCATAATGCCGCCAAAAATGACCGTATACGCAAAAGACAACGCAAGCGGCATATCTAAAGGTGCCGGATAAAAATCCTGCGTTACTAGTCCATAGGCCAACGTAATACAAGCGCCAAACAATCCGGCCCAGCCCGTCGTCAATACAGGCGGCATATCTTTCATAACACGCACGCCAATGATGGAATACGTCGTCCAGGCAACTTGGGCAAGCAGGAAAAATATATCGCCCCGATTAAATGCAAAATGCGTAATGACATATAGCGAACCATGACTGACCACAATAACAGCCCCGATAAAAGACAAACTAATCCCCAGCCAAGCCTTTAGCGGCAGCCGTTCACGAATCCAAAAGGAAGCAAAAAAAGCCGTAATGGCCGGTGATGCGGCGGCAATAAGGGTACAGTTCGTCACGGTTGAAACCTGCAATCCCGTAAATTGCAGTACATTATTGATGCCAATACCGGTTACACCCATCAGCAGTAAGGGTAAGATGCATTTCTGTTTCGGCAGAATACCTTCTCCCCGTACCAACGAAAGACCCAGTAAGAAAGCACCAATTAGGATATAACGCATCGTCGTAATCGTTACAGGCGACCATACAGCTACCAGCCATTTGATACATAACGGCTGAATACCCCAAATAAACGTAGTAGCAATTAAAATGACATATGTCTTTTGTATCGTATTCATATATATTTTTTCACCATTTGCACAGATTCATGACCCATATACTAAAAACCGCCCTATGCAGAGCGGTTTTCAGTATTTAAGAATATTAAGAAAGTGGTATTAACTGTGTGCTTTTAGGTATATATTTACATGTTTCTTATCGATGTGTTCTCGTCGTATTGTTTGGAAGTTTGAGTGATTAGATGTGTGCTTTTTCTTTAATGTATTTACGAGCTTTGATCGCATATTCAAGCGGATTTGCTTTAGCCGGATCTTGTTCTGCTTCTACGATAAACCAGCCATCATAATCGCTGGCATTTACGATATCGAAAATCGGTCCAAAATCAATATCGCCATCGCCAGGAACAGTAAACATACCAGCACGAACGCCGTCGAGGAAGCTCATATTTTCTTCTTTCACTTTGTTACGAATATCCATGCGAACGTCTTTCAAATGGATGTGACGGATACGGGGCAAGTATTTTTTGAGGATTGCCAAGTAATCTTCACCGGAGCATACGAGATGGCCTGTATCATAGAGAAGGAATACGAGGTTTGGATCGGTCATTTCCATGAGACGATCGATTTCTTCCGTCGTCTGAACGCCTGTGCCCATATGATGATGATACGTCATAGTAAGACCGATTTTTTTAGCAACAGCACCGAGTTTGTTAAGGCCTTCAGCCAAAACCTTCCATTGTTCTTCTGTATTGGTCGGTTTGCCTGCAAATACAGGAACATCTAATTTTCCCTGTACGGAGTTGCCCTGTTCTGCAACGTTGCAGAATTTAGCACCCATCGCTTTCAAAAATTCGCAGTGTGCGATGAAGTCTTTTTCGACTTGTTCGTACGGCTGTGTTAAAAGGAAGGAGCTGAACCAAGCGCTGGCGATAGACATACCGCGAAGATCCAATGCTTTTTTCAAAACAGCTGTATCTTTCGGGTATTTGCCGCCAACTTCACAGCCCGTGAATCCTGCCAATGCCATTTCGCTGACACATTGTTCAAATGTATTTTCCTTGCCGAGATCGGGCATGTCGTCGTTTGTCCATGCAATGGGAGCGATACCTAATTTAATGTTTGCCATAATAAAATTCCTCCTAAAAAATCTATGCAAAAGGGGTAAATTTTTAAAAATGTATACAAAACGGAAACCCTTTGTGCTCTATTGGTTGTATTAGTATTTTCTTGCTTTTTCGAAGTGTGGTACCATGATATTCTGGTATACGTCCTGAATCTTTTGGCTCTTTGAAACCTGTGCTACGCCTACACGCCACCAGTCACCATAACCATGAACCATTGTCTTCGGTAATACTTTAACATCAATCAAAGTAGAAACAGTCTGTTTCTTCGCATCTTCCAATGCGGCTTTCAATTCGTCTGCACTGTGGACAGTGTACGTTTTGCAGCCATAAGATGCGCCGTTCATCGCAAAATCAACAGGTACAAAGCCGCCGTCTAATTTGCCTGTTTCCGGATTGCGGAAGCGGAATTCTGTACCAAAACTTCCCTGTCCGTGGCCGATTTCCAAGTTATTGATGCAGCCGTTTGTCATGTTATCAAATACGATAACGTTAATTTTCTTATGTTCTGCAATAGATTGAGGTAATTCGGAATGAAGCATCATGTAGGCACCGTCGCCGACGAGAGCATATACTTCTTTGTCCGGTTCTGCATATTTTACGCCAAGTGCTGCATTGACTTCATAACCCATGCAGGAGAAACCGTATTCTACATGATAACCGTCTACGCAAGTCGGACGGAAAGCACGCTGCAAGTCACCGGGAAGAGAACCGGATGCGCCAACGATAACAGCATGTTCGCCAATCGTTTCATTGACAACGCCAAGAGCGCGAGTCTGCGGCAAAGAAGAACCGGTCAATTTGATAAATTCTTCACTAACTTTAGCAAAATCTAAATCATCATCGACTTCCGGAACAAAGTCTTTGCCTGTGTAGTCGAGATGATAGATGCGATCGATTTCAGCATCGTTTTTCGCTTTCGCTTCAGCAACTTCTGTCGTATAGCCAGCTTTCCAGCCTGTCTGTTCTAAGGCAGCCTGTAAATCTTCAAGGCATGCTTTGGCATCACCTACGACTTGTATACCATCCATTTTATAGGCATGGAATTTAGAAACATTAATATTAACATAGTCAACATCCGGATTTTGGAATAACCATTTGGAGGAGGTCGTAAAGTCTGTATACCGAGTACCGACACCGATAACGCAATCTGCATCTGCACCAATCGTGTTAGCACCCAAGCATCCCGTTTCACCGATACCGCCGAGGTTGAGCGGATGTTTCCAGTCAATCGTTCCTTTGCCGGCCTGGGTTTCGCCGAAAGGAATGCCGAATTTTTCAGCAAATGCCTTGAACTCTTCTTCTGCTTCGGAATATTTTACGCCGCCACCAAAAATAAGAATCGGTTTCTTCTTCGTTTTAATCAATTCAACAGCTTCTTGGATAGCGCGGGCTGTTGGACGGGGACGATCAATATGATGGACGCGTTTTTTGAAGAAGTATTCCGGATAATCGTAAGCTTCCCCTTCTACGTCCTGCGGCAGAGCGAGGCAGACAGCACCAGTTTCAGCAGGGTCTGCCAATACGCGCATCGCATGGATAGCAGCCTGCATGAGAATTTCCGGACGCGTAATGCGGTCCCAATATTTACATACCGCTTTGAATGCGTCGTTTGTCGTAATGCTCAAATTGCTCGGCTGTTCCATCTGTTGTAATACCGGATCCGGCTGACGGTCTGCATACGTATCACCCGGTAAAAACAGAACAGGAATACAGTTTGCCGTAGCTGTCGCAGCAGCTACAATCATGTTGGCAGCGCCAGGGCCTACAGAAGATGTGCAGGCATACATCTGTTTACGGCGTTTCTGTTTAGCAAATCCCATTGCCGAATGAGCCATGCCTTGTTCATTACGGCCCATACGCACGATGAGATGACCCGGATCTTCTTCCAATGCCTGGCCAATGCCTACGACATTGCCATGACCAAAGATACCAAATACACCTTCAAACATCGGTGTTTCTTTACCATCAAATTCAATATACTGGTTATTGAGAAACTTAACGAGAGCCTGTGCTACCGTTAGTCTAATTGTCTTTGCCATGTTAATCTCCTTTAAAAGCGTATTTCTTATTTATGTGGTTCCCAAATTTTAGCATCTTTATCGAGCAGCCATACATGTTCCGGTACGTCCGTACGCGTCTTTTTCCAAGGATCGTTTGGAAGATGACGAATCATCCAGCTGTACCACATGGCATAACCTGGAGCAGCAACTTGCGGATGCATATAGCCGCTGGAAAGTTCAGACCATGTATTCTGTTTAATCATGAATACGTTGTCTCCAATAAAGCATGCGCCAAATCCCTGGGGTTTGTCAAATTTATAGGTATATACTTCCGGCTGCGGATGCGTGTGAGGAATGTAACCGGACCAACGGCCTGGGCTGGTAATCACTTCGCCGTTTACCATATTGGAGTACGGTGCATTGTCATAGTCGAAAATAGTGCGGACAGTACGTTCTGCCGTAGAATTCCAAACGCCCTGGCCAAAAATATCACACTGTACATCTTCGGGACGATAGAATACCGGTTCAAAGTCTTTTTCATTGACCGTTTTCTGAATCAATATTTCTGATACTGTCAACGCTTTGATCGCAACTTTTTTGCCATGAGGAACGTGGAGGCAGTACGGGTTTTCATCAAAAATGGAATCGCGGTGCATGACTTCCGTTTTGCCGTCCCACGTAATTTCTACCTTGCCGGTTACGATGACAAATGCCGTTTCCTGCAATGCATCTTCAAATTCGACGACTTCATTGGCATCCATTTCCTGATAGCCAATATCCATGAGCATGTCGCTGTGACGAGTCGTCATTTCATTATAGCCGTGTTTTAATTCGCCTAATTCACCGAGTCTCATATTCTGTCTCTCCAATCCAATTCCGTAATGACTTTTTCATCTTTATGTTCTTCCATGAATGCATCAATCTGCGCAACAGTCTGCATTGCGTTGGAGCAGCTGTGGCTTGCTACGACCATGGCTGCATGGGCTGTGCCGTACTGCAGGGCTTTGGGAACTTCCCAGCCATGGAGAAGGCCGTGAATGAATGCGCTGCCGTATGCATCGCCACCGCCGAAGGATTTTAACAATTTGATATGATATGATTCTACTTTATATGCATGCTGATCTGCTGTGTAGCCGATAGAACCTTTTTTGCCGTGTTTGATAATAACGATTTTGCTGCCCGATGCGATGTATTTTTCAGCCAATTCATGGTCTGCAATACCGCTGTCTTCCGGAAGTCCTTCGGTCAAATCGATTTCTTCACGGGAACCGATAACAATATCACTCTGGTTGGCTACGATAGAATAGTAAATGGAAATATCTTCTTTTGATTTCCATGTATATTCGCGATAGTCAACGTCGAAAATAACTTTGACGCCATGTTTTTTCGCATAGCGAAGAGCAAGCAGACATGCTTCACGAGATGGGCTGGCAGCCAATGCCGTACCGGAAATCAAGAGAATCTTGCTGTCTGCAATGTATTCTTCAGAGATATCCTGAGGCGTAATCATGAGGTCGGCAGCCTGATTGCGGTACATAAGGAGCTGGCTGTCTGTAGGGCTGGAAATTTCCGTAAAGGTCAAGCCCAATTTTTCGCCGTTTTTAGCGCGGGTCATCTGGGTTGTATCAATGCCGCGTTCGTTGAAGTAGTTGATGATGAAATCACCGAACTGGTCATCGGATACGCAGCCGATAAAGCCGACTTTGTTACCTAATTTATTGATGCCTACGGCAAGGTTTGCAGGCGAACCGCCGAGATACATCGAAAAGGTTTCTACTTTATCAAGCGTACGGTTTAATTCGTTCGGATTGAAATCGATAGTTGCGCGGCCAATGAGAACGATATCTCTTTTTTTAGATTGATCAAATTCAATAAGTGCCATGATATGTCTCCTTATACTCTATTTTTCTGATTGAAAATCAACATATGTTTTTTGATATTTTCATACGCACCCTGAACAGCTGCATCACTAATATCAAAGTAATTTGCTTTCGGATTGACAGCAACAGTCTGTTTGATATGGCTGGCTACGCTGTCATACGAGGCTGTCGCAATATTAATCTTTTTTATACCGTTGTGCAGGCAATTGTGGAAATCATCTTCCGTAAGGCCTGTACCGCCATGCAGTACTAACGGGCATTTGACAACTTCGGCAATTTCTTTTAAACGGTCAATGCGAAGCTGTGGTTTCTGTGTATAATTGCCGTGCGCTGTGCCAATGGCAACTGCCAAGGCATCTACGCCGGTTTCTTCCGAAAAACGTACCGCTTCTTCCACACTGGTAACCATAACATCTACACTCTTGTAATCGCCTTCGGCACCGCCGACACGGCCGATTTCTGCTTCTACCGATGCGCCATAAGATTCAGCCATCCGTTTTACTTCTTTCGTTCGTTCAATATTTTCATCAAGGGGATATTTAGAGCCGTCAAACATAACGGATGTAAATCCCAAGGCTAATGCCAAATGAATCGTTTCCAATGTCGAGCCGTGGTCCAAATGAACGGCGACCGGTACATGTGCTTTTTTACCGGCTGCCACCATAATCGGTCCCAACAAATCCAGCGGCGAATATTTTAAACGGCCTTCGGCAATTTGAATGATAAGCGGCGTCTGGATTTCTTCAGCAGCTTTGATAGCACCCATAGCCATTTCCATGTTGGACACATTAAAGGCACCAATGGCATAGGAATTATCTTTGACAGAGCCCAATACTTCTTTTAAGGTAACTAATGACATTCGTCTCGAATCCTTTCTAATATTAGTACAATTTCTTGTAGATTTCGATAAGGTCTTCTTTCGTAGGAATACGCATTGTATTCTGTGGGCTGCCACTTTCTAAAGCATCGCTGGCCATTTTATCAAGCTGTGCAAAGAAATCTTCTTTCGCAACACCTAATTCTGCCAATGTCGGGATACCGACTTCTTTGCAGAAACGGGTTACTTCTTTTACAAATGCCTGAGCGGCTTCTTCATCCGGCGTATTATCATCTGCTGCACCCATGATGCGGCCAATCGTTGCAAAACGGTCGGTATTTTCTTTAATAGCAAATTCCATGCAGGCCGGAAGCAAAATAGCATTGGATACGCCATGAGCGATGTGGAACAAGGCACCAATGGGACGACTCATACCGTGTACAATCGTAACAGAAGCATTGGTAAATGCAATGCCTGCTTCCAACGCAGCGACGGACATTTGCATACGAGCTTCGACGTTTTGACCGTCTTTATAGCAAATCGGCAAGTTTTTATGAATCTTTTTGATAGCCGATAAGGCAAACATATCTGTCATCGGAATGGCTTTACGAGATGTATAGGCTTCAATCACGTGTGTCAATGCATCAATCCCCGTTGCAGCCGTAACTTTCGGAGGCGCTGTCATCGTAAATGTCGGATCGACAACGGCTAAGTCTGGAATCAAGGACGGGCCGCCAAGAAGCATTTTAACGTTCGTTTCCGTATCAGCAATAATCGTGTTTTTCGTTGCTTCCGAACCCGTACCGGCTGTCGTCGGAATTGCTACAATAAACGGAACAGGCATATCAATGACTGTGTGCATATAGTCACGAAGTTTGCCCGGGCATACCGTAAGCATTGCAATTGCCTTGGCTGTATCCATCGGGCTGCCGCCGCCTAAAGCAATCAGGAAATCGCAACCTTCTTCTTTATAGATTTTCAAACCTTCGTCAACAATAATATCCGTCGGCTCTGTATTGGAGCCATCATAAATAACATAGGGAACATTCGCTGCTTTTAATGCATTTTCTACTTTAGCTGCATTGCCGAATTTGACCATCATCTGATCCGTAACGATAAGGGCTTTTTTACCTTTACCCTGAATATGCTGACCTAATTCTGCAATTACGTTTGGACCGGAAATAATTTTACGAGGCATCATAAATACTTCTGACATAGCAATCTCTCCTTCGATAATATTATACGCTTATTTTGATTATGTCTTGGTTTTGTTGTTGTATATAATGTAACACTTAATCATTTGTCAGTCAAGATTTACACATCAATTTTTCTCAAAAAAAGCAAAATACTGTAATATTTAGTGCAAAAAAGTACAAATTATCCTATTTACCCCATGAATAGTTCATTAATTCACAAATAACATATCATTTTTATGGTTGTATTTTGGGTGTATTTACTATATAATCAAATATATCATAAATAATCTTGCTTATAGACTAAAAAATAAGTTATACATTCTAATAGAAAGGAATTCTCCTGTTATGAAAATTACTCGAATTAACAATATACAAAAAATGCTGGAAAAAGAACATAGTCTGTCTATCAATCACCTTTGTGAAGTCTTTCAAGTTTCTAAAAACACCATTCGCCGTGATATTGCTGAATTGGATAAACGGGGACTTATCAATAAGGTCTATGGTGGCATTACGTTAAAAGAAACCGATTCGATTGAACCGTTTACCCAGCGTCAGTCCAAAAACTCACTGAAAAAACAGCGTGTTGCTCAACTAGCCGCCTCGTTAGTTGAAGACAACGATGTTATTTTCATTGATTCCGGCACAACAACATTGCATATGATTCCCTATTTGCTGGAAAAGAAAAATCTAACTATTATTACGGCCAGTGTCAATGTCATCAACGCAGCCATTTCCTGTGCCACATCCAAGACGTTCAATCTCATCGCCACTGGCGGTACACTGTACTATCCCTCCATGGCTTTTGTCGGTCCCAGCGTACTTCATTGCCTGGACAACTACAATATGTCTAAAATCTTTTTAGCTTCAACAGGTATTTCTATTGAAAACGGTGCTACCAATGCATCTATCACCGAAAATGAAATCAAGAAAAAACTCATTCAAAAACCAGGTGAAAAACATTTGCTCATTGATTCTTCCAAATTGGATGTTACCTCTTTGATGACATTCTGTCCGCTTACAGAATTAAATAGTATCATCCTCGACAGCCCGGCACCGGAAAAATACGTCCAATACTGCAAAAAAAATCATATCGATCTTCTCGTTGCACCGGAAGAATATGTATAAACAAACCTATGCCCAAAAACACGGTATCTGCACAACACAATGCAGATACCGTGTTTTTTTATGATATGCAAAAGAACCGCTCCATGACGGAGCGGTTTTTCTGTATGTAGATTCTATTATCTTCTGCCGAAGCGGAATGATTAGAATGCGAAGACGAACTGAGCGCGTGCCAATTCGTTCGGGTCATCGTTGCCTTCTTTTGCATCTGTAGCAAAAGAGCCCATGACGCTAAACATCGCATTTTTAGCGAAGGTGTAGTCTACGCCGGCCCCCCAGGATTTGAGGTTATCCATGTTATTGAATCTCCAAGAGTTCGTGGAGCCACCGAGGTATGCGCCTGCATCAGCGTTAAGATATTCAACCCAAATATCCCAAGATTTCGGAGCTGCCATGGTTGCTTTGCCATATGTCAATTTACCAATCCAAACTTCCGGATCATTGACACTGTTGATAGCGGCATCTTTACTGATTTTTTCATAGTTAGCGAGAGCATTCCATTTGGAGCCGAAGTTTACGGAAGCATAGGCACCCCAGAGGTCATCTGCTGTAAATTCTTTTTTGCCGTTGAAATCATTGTAATATACGCCAACAGCAGAGCCATTGCCAAAGAAGCCTTCCAATTCGCCATAGCCAGTTTTAACACCAAGCAAATCAGAACCAGAGACAGTCCAAGTAGGAAGTCCTTCTTTAAATTTACCATAACCAGCTGTAGCTGCGACTTTACCGTTGTTGTATTTCAATTCGGCGCGGTCAAAAGTATCACCATACTGATAGCCATAGCCATTGCCAAGGTTGTATGCAGCGTCACGGCCTACGCTAGCTGTGAGGTTCGCTCCCAATTTAGTATCTACTTTGGCGATATCGGTATAAACATCAGCAGATTCTTCATCTTTGCCCAAACGACCGGAAGAGGCTGCATTGTTGTCACCAAAATTATGATTATTGGAGCTAATGCCATAGGTAACGGTTGTTTTGTCGTTGACATTAGCATTGGCACGAAGACGTACACGATAATCCCAAGAATTATCATTTTCTGTTTTACCGTTCTGATATTTATAACGGATACGAGCGTCACCTGTGAGTTTTACATTGCCAACTTTGTTTTCGAGGTTGGATACGCGAACGCCGAGGTTGTTGAGTTCGTCAGCATATTCATCAGCCAATTTGTTGATGAGGGCGCGCTGTTCAACAGAAGCTTTGTCCATGTGAGCCATCGCTTTAGCTACCATTTCAGCTGCTTCGTAACGAGTGATGTTACGGTTGCCCTGGAAGTACTGGCCGTCAACACCCTGGATGATACCAGCGTCAGCGAGTTCTACAACGGATTTGTATGCCCAGCTATCGGACGGTACATCAACAAACGGATTTGCTGCGAAAGCGCAAGTAGCACCTACAGCCATGGTTGCAACTAATGCTGCTAATACTTTTGATTTCATTGTGAAATTACCCCTTTTCGGAAAAAAACAAAACATATACATTGGTCTTACTTCGTTACAGGCGAAAAGCGCATGGTCATTTCACAAGGGTTCATTGGCGAGTTGTCCTAGTTTCCTCTCTTTTACTACCTTGCGTTACTTCCATTTTGCTCTTCTATTCTCAGCCGTACCTACTTTCGTACCACGGCTTTACGGTTATTATACACAATTTTTAACCCTTTGTCAAAAATTGTAAAAATATATGCATTTTATTTATGTATCCTGTCAACACGATACGCCAAAATAAGCGGGTATTTTCGCCATATATCGTATTTTATTCGCAAATAGTCTATACATTTTCTATAGTGATTATGCACGCCTATAGGACAACATGGCAAACTGTATTGTCGTCTAGCAACTGTATCTTGCATATGAAAAAAACCGCATACCTTGCGGTACACGGTCTTCTTCACTATTATAAATTGAGGAGAGCCGATGTTCCGCCATCGGACTATCTCTTTTTTATTTTAACATAGTTTTGAGAAAAAAGGAGGAAATACTATGTACTTTTTCTTTCTGTGCGGCCAGAAAGAAAAGTACCAAAAGAAAGAAGCCGCCGACCAG
>CALBLM010000248.1 GCA_937895695.1 uncultured Megasphaera sp. | reverse complement strand
GTTGACCCAAAGAGCCTCTGTAGCCCCTTCGGAACGATGCGTTGCCTGTACTTGCGGTGAAAAGTCATCGCCGATTTTTGTTACATCCGATACGCCGTATAAATCAACGACGGCTTGGACATCACTGCTTTTGTCTAGAAAATCGCCTTTGTCGAATTGTTTGGTACCATTCGTGGTTCCTGTCATAGCTGCTAAATAGCCGCCGGCAGAGCCACCTAATACACCAATATGTGTGGGGTCAATATGGAAGGTATCGGCATGGGCACGCAGATAACGAATGGAAGCTTTCACATCTTCCAAAGGTCCGGGAAATGTAGTTGTAGGTGCCACACGATAGGTAATACTGGCAACGACATAGCCATGTTCAGCTAATTCGGTTCGCTGCTGGATATATCCATCTTTATTGGCATTAATAAAACCTCCGCCGTTAATATAGATAATGGCCGGATGTTTTTGGGAGTCTGTGGGCATTGTAATGTCCATGGTGAGTGCTTTATTGGGATACCCTCGGTCTGGTACTTGTGTATATACAACGTTGGATACGAGTTGAATCATCGGTTTACTTGGTTTTACGGTTAAGGGTATTGTAGTAGGTTGAGCAGCCATAGAGATCCCGGTTATAAGACACGTTAATGCTCCGGTTACTAGAAGATGACGAACGAACGCCTGTTTCATATAGTAATCAATCCTTTCTATAGAGAATGCTTTAGCTAGGATAATAGCAAAAACAAGATAAGTATAACAAATCGATTCATGTTGTCAAGAAAGCGTATGAGGAGATGATATAGAGTAAAAAAACGGTTTTACCATAAAGGAGGGTATTGATTTTGATAGAAACCATCACCAAAGCAGCGATTTTAATTTCATTTATTTTTTGCGGATATACGTTAAAACAGATGGGGCTTTTTGGCAGGGATGCATTTACAACAATATCAACGATTGTATTTAATATCACCCTTCCGGCCACCATTATTGTAAATTTAAACGGCATTCATTTTGCATCGAACTATCTATTTATTAGTGTATTAGCTATCGTTTTTAATTTAATTTTAGTAGGAGCCGGGTATTTGGTAGGAAAAACAAAAGAAGAAAAAGTGTTTTATATGCTGAATATGAATGGCTATAATATTGGAAACTTTGCGCTTCCCTTTGTATCCTATTTTTTTGATAGTGCAGCCGTATTAATCGTGTGTATTTTTGATGCCGGCAATTCGCTTATGTGTTTGGGCGGTGCCTATGGACTGGCCAGCTGCGTACAAGGGCAAAAGGGTGAAAATATGGGTAAGCTGATTGGCAAAACTATTTTTTCATCTGTGCCGGTGTTATCATATATATGTATGATTACGTTGTCGTTATTATCCATAGAATTGCCAGCACCGTTGATGGATTGGTTGAAAATTCCGGCTTCAGCGAATACGTTTTTATCTATGTTGATGATAGGCGTAGCACTGGGATTATCCATGAAACCTCAATATGTTCGTATGATTTGTACAGACATAGGACTTCGTTTGGGTATCTCTATTCTAGTAGCATTAGGTATTTATGTTGGATTGGATTATTCAATGGACATCAAAAAAGTGTTGATGATATTATCTTTTGCACCAGTCGCTGGAATGGCATGTTATTATACTGCTAAATTAAAGGGAAATATAGAAGTAGCGGCATGTGTGAATTCATTTTACATTTTGTTGTCAGTCCTTGTCATGTCCACGATGATTATTATTTTGAGTCAATCATAAAAAAAGGGGCTGTAACATAATAACCTCATCAAAAAAACGGATTCAGATACCTTG
>CALBLM010000247.1 GCA_937895695.1 uncultured Megasphaera sp. | reverse complement strand
GTTAGTGTAAAATAATTGTGGGAAAACTTTAATGCATTGAAGGAAAATAAAAAGAGAAGGAGCTCCTTGTAGTATAATAGTTTTGACACAAACCAATAAAAAAGGAGTCCTTCTCATGTTTAGTATACAACAATTTCCTAATGCTTGTGTAGATTTTTTTAATGATACATTGCAAAAAGTACTCTGCCATCAGGTATCATTAGCTCAAGTGAGTCAAAATTTGAATCAGTTTTTATTAATGAGCGGAGCCAGTCTAATGAAAAATGTACTGGAACAACTGGATACTGCCATTTATGAATCCGTTAAGCCGACACATCGGTATCGAGTCAAAGAACTGCGTTCCCGGACATTGACGACAATTTGGGGTGACGTTACATTTAAACGAAAATACTATCAGGATATGCAGGGTAGCTCCTATCATTATTTACTGGATGAATGGCTGGATTTAGAAAAATATGCCCATATAGACCCATTATGCCAGGCCACATTGGCAGCGCATGCTGCCAATGTTAGTTACAGCAAGGCGGCAGAATTGACGGCACCACAAGGTATCAGTGCCCAAAGTGTCTTACACACCATTCGTAAAATGGGTACGATCCCCAATGATGCAGCAGCTATGCCAGCACCTAAACCAGGTATCCAACAAGTGTATGTGGAAGCAGATGAAGATCATACAGCGATGCAGCGCACTCACAACAAACAGATGAAGCTTATCACGGTTTATGAATCGAAAAAAGAAGTAGGAAAAGGGCGTCGGGTATTGTGCGGCCGACGCAGTTTTTCAGGTTTAGAACCACCATCCGCCCTTTGGCCCGAAGTAGACCGGTATATTGCGACAGTATATGGACAAGGAAATACAAAGCCGCAGGTAATGATCAAAGGAGATGCCGCCAATTGGATACAAGCAGGGATCCATTACGTAGGATACAGCCATACAGTGGTTGATGGGTATCATATTAGCCAGTATATACGAAAGATTGCCGGAAACGGAGACAGTATGCCATTGTATCGAGCACTGCGGGACAACGACCCAAAGAAATTTATAAAAGAGGTACAAAAGAAATATGCGCACAACCCTAAGCGTAAGAAACTGATAGAGACTGGCAGGCAATATATTCTAAGCAACTGGGACGGTATCCATGAAACACTAACGGTGCCGGAAGCAGCCAGCAGTACGGAAGGGCATGTCAGCCATATATTGTCAGAACGGCTGAGCTCGCGCGGTATGGGCTGGAGCCCCATTGGAGCAGAACAAATGGCAAGGATGCGTACCTATGTGGCTAATGGAGGCAATTTAGTCGAATATGCACTGACGCATTGTCATCGAGCAGAAAAACAGGTCCTTCCTGATGTAGACAACACGGCATTGCAGACCTCGTGCAAACGACATCAGCTTTCTTATTATACGGATATTCCGTCAGAAGCCGCACATATGCCGGGACGTGAATTCCAACGGACCGGGGGATGGATGCGCTTAATAGAAGACAGTGGGTATCAACATCTTATGTAGAATCCAGCTTCAAGGAACTTCTTCATAAAAAGTCCCACAACAACTTGACACTATC
>CALBLM010000246.1 GCA_937895695.1 uncultured Megasphaera sp. | reverse complement strand
ATGCCGATGGGATTACGTTGAATGTACATCCAAGCTTTATCCGCAAAGGACATCCGTTGGCCAATGTTGGCGGTGCGTATAATGCTGTATACGTACGGGGCAATTGTGTCGGTGATGTCATGATGTATGGACAAGGGGCCGGTTCTCTGCCGACAGCCAGTGCGGTTGTTAGTGATGTTATGAATGTTATTCTTCACTTTAACATTAATATTACAGGAAGTCGCGATTTTGTATGGCATGAAGCCAAATTAAAGCCGCAGGCTGATATTAGTGCTCCTTATTATATTCGGATGACCGTTAACAATGCACCGGGAGTGTTGGCCAGTGTATCTAGATTGTTAGCAGATTATCATATTAGTATTCGTTCGTTGATTCAAAAAGATGAAACAACAGAAATTGCTGAAATAGTCATTTTAATTGACAAATCACCAGCAGGTCTGGTTGAAGAAGCGTTACGGCGGATAGAATCTCTTCCGTGTGTTCGTAAAGTAGCAAATGCGATTCGTGTTATCGAGGTGTAATCATTATGACAAAACAAATTCATGTACAAGTACCGGCTACGTCGGCTAATATTGGTTCTGGTTTTGATGCTGTTGGCATTGCGCTTAACTTTTTCGATGATTTTTATTTTACAGAAGATCCATCTAAATCACAAATTGATATTGAAATTGAAGGATTGGGAACAGAATCGATTCCTACCAATTTCAATGAAAATTTTGTAGGTCGAGCAATGAAGGCAGCAGCAATTAAAAATAAGAGTTCTCTTCCTAAGGGTGGTACGCTAAAACTTGTGAATAATATTCCGCCGGCTCGCGGTCTTGGTAGCAGTTCCGCTGCTTTAGTAGGCGGCATTTTGATTGGCAATGCCTTGACCGGTAATGCGATGAGTAAAGAAGATATGCTTTCTTTAGCAACTACGATGGAAGGGCATCCGGATAATGTAGCACCGGCTCTTTATGGAGGATTGTCGGTATCCATTATGGTAGATGGCAAGACAATGACCAATTCGATTCCTATTGATGATGACTTGACGTTTATTACGGTCAGCCCGGAAATTGAAGTATCTACAGAAAAAGCGCGTGAAGCCCTGCCCAAAACGATTGATTATCAAAATGCCGTATTTAATGTCAGCCGTGTCAGCTTCCTTGTTTCTTCCTTATTTACGAAACAATATGACCGCATTTTCTTTGGCTTACAGGATAAATTGCATGTTCCCTATCGTATTAAACTCATTCCCGGTGGCGACGTTGTGTTGAAAGCAGCAGAAGATGCTGGTGCATTGGGTGCGACGATCAGTGGTTCCGGTTCGACGCTGATTGCTTTTGCAACAGAAAAGGAAGAAGACATTATGAATGCCATGGTGAATGCATTCCGCACACAAGGGCTCGAATCGACCGGACGTATTCTTAAGTGCTGTAATCATGGAGCGCAGATTATTGAATGATACAAGATATAGGCGCTCATACATATCATAATGAATATCGTCCCGTGCCGGTACAGGGCGATAGCCCTGTCCTTGCGTATCGAGGACGCAAGATTCTCGTTCGCGTGACAGGAGAAAAAACATTTACGTATCCCACATATGGTGAACTTGGTATATCGAAGGATGACGTACGCTGGCTTTTTCAAGAAGATCAGATATCGTATTTTTTAGCATTGAAAGATATTTCGGAACTATCGGGATTTACCTATGTATCTATCAATTTTATGCGAGCTGCAGAGCCGCGTTTTCAAGCCTTTGCCGGTGTGACCGGCATGTCTCTTTGTCATTGGTATCAAAACCATCAGTACTGCGGACAGTGCGGTCGTCCGATGGAGCACAGTAAAACGGAACGCATGATGTATTGTGAACATTGTCATACAATGATGTATCCACAAATTTGTCCTGCTGTCATTGTAGCCGTGCGTCATGGCAACAAACTGCTTGTTTCTAAATATGCCGGTCGGGAATATACGAAGGCAGCATTACTGGCAGGGTTTGCTGAAATTGGTGAAACGATTGAACAGACGGTTCATCGCGAAGTCATGGAAGAAGTTGGCATTCATGTCAAGAACCTGCAGTTTTATAAAAGCCAGCCTTGGTGCTTTACCGATACGTTGCTGTTTGGTTTTTTCTGTGACCTTGATGGCGATGATACGCTGCGTGTCGATCATAATGAATTAGCAACAGCACAATGGGTCGAAAGAGAAAACTTACCGGATGATCTGGAAAAAGCAAGTCTTACGATGGAAATGATGACCTTGTTTAAAGAAGGAAAATGGTAAAAATACAGAAGAACGCTGTACATATCCTTTGACGTGATATGTGCAGCGTTCTTTTTTTTTAATAGGGAACTTGTTTTGTAGTGGCCTATCTGTTATTTTTCTTGCGGATATTGGACATAGATGACGCGCTGCGGATAGGGAATATCAATCCCCTGCGCATCAAATGCGTCTTTGACTTCCGACATAATATCATATTTTACAGCGATAAAATTTTTGCTGGCGACTAAGGGATAAGCGGCAATGCGAACGGAATTATCCCCAAATTCTTGGATGCCGATTTCCATTTCATCAGCGTTTAAAATACGCTTGTCTTTTTTGAAAATATCTTTGAGGATAGCAATCGCTTTGTGGTGGTCATTGTTATAACCAATATCAAAGACGAAAGGAATAAGCCGTTCATCTAGATAGGAACTGTTCGTGACTTGGGACGAGGTAATGGAAGAATTAGGAATAAAAATGGTTTTTTTATCCTTTGTGATAATGGCTGTATTTAATACCTGAATGCCTTTGACACTGCCTTCTACGCCTCCAATGGAAACCCAGTCACCGGCTTTGAAGGGTTTAAAAATCAGAATTAGCAGGCCCGAAGCAAAGTTGGATAGATTATTTTGCAGTGCCAGGCCGACAGCTAAGCCAAAGGCCCCAAAAGCTGCTAAAAAAGAATTTGTAGGAATGCCGATTTTATTTAATGCTGTTAAGACGACAAATGCCATAATAGCATAATAGACAATTTGACTGATAAACGTAATGACTGTTCTGTCAGAATTGGCGTGCGTCATAAAGCGAACGACTACGTTTTTAATAAATCGGGCAATCGCACGGCCTACAAAAAAAATAATAATCGCATAAATGAGATCGGGACCGTGATTGAGTAGAAAGTCTGTAAAATGATCTAACGCAGACATTCCTTGGGATACTTGCTGCTGCACATCTTCTTTGACGGCATTGGCTGTAGAAGCTGCGGCGTGTACCGTATTCATAGTATTATATTCCTTTCTAGTAACTCAGGACAGCAGTGGATAAAGGCTGTTAGTTATCTGCTGCAAATAACAGTTTTACAAAATAAAAAGTATCTTTATTGTAATGCATTCTTTTGTGCTTGTATAGGTGATATAATAGAAAAGAAGAAATATGATGAAAAAGGACTGGCTTATATGAGACAGGAAGAAAAAAATAATTGGCTTGTACGCGGTATATGTTTGATATTGGCGGCAGGTTTATTGGTCGGCGTTCATGTTTTGCTGCCCCATTTTTTTTCGACGATTTGGCACTATATGCTGCAAAAAGATATTGAAGGAATGGCGGCCTATATTGCTTCTTTTGGATATGGCGCGATAGGTCTTTGTATTTTTTTAATTGCCTTGGCAAATGCTGTCGGCGTTCCGACAATTCAATTTCTTTCGATTAATGGCGTCATCTTTGGATTAGTTCCGGGAATTATTGTATCTTGGCTAGGAGAAGTCGTGGGAATAGAAATTGCCTTTCGTTTGATGCGTACTTTATTTCGCGATAAAGCACAGATGATTATCAGCAAGCATGCGAAATTAAACCACGTCAATGCATACAGTACAATTCGCACGGTCATGATTGGTCGTGCTATACCTTATGCTCCTAATGTCGTCGTGACGGCGATAGCAGCGATGAGTAAATTATCGTATCGCGATCATTTTATAGCCAATTTAATTGGCAAGCTTCCAGCTGTTATTGTAGAAGTTTGGCTTGGGCATGATTTATTTCATGTACAAGCCCATAGCGGACGGTTGACGGTATTGGTCGTTTTGCTTATCGGTGCCTATGGAATTTTATGGTATAAACAGCATATGAGAAGAAAGAGTTGATGGAGGTGTGAAGAAATGATTTTTCATTTCTTCACATCCCCATTTTTTATATTTCATAGTCTGCATAAGATGAGGAAGATAGACAGAGTGATTATTCATAGCATCGTAATGCATATAGGCAACGATGGGTATTGATTGATTTTTTCATATACTAGTTGATTATCGTAGTCCATGTCTGTTATACTATACGTATAAATCTTTAATTATATCGAATAAAAAAAGATATGTAAATACTTTTTATGATTTTTTTAGGAGGTGTTCCTTCATGGAGTCAGCAGAACGGTTTACAGGATGTATGTTAGGCGGTGCTGTTGGAGATGCATTAGGATATTTAATTGAAGATATGGATTTAAAAACGATTCATAAAAAATATGGACCGTACGGGCTTCGAACTATTTTGAAATTAGCATCTAATGATAAAAAAAGTGTCGTTTCTGATGATACACAATTAGCTTTGTTTACTGCTGATGGCTTGCTTTGGGCTGCTCATGAACACATAGCCCCTGAAGACGGTATGTATCGCTCATATATGCGTTGGTATTATACGCAGACAGAACGGCTTGTGCGGATGGAACAAGCTGAATGGATTAAAAAGCAGCCTCATGAAATAGCATGGGGGTACGATATGATGGAAAACTCTTTTTTATTTGCCCGGCGCAGTCCGGGAAAAGTATGCCTCATGGCTTTGGCATCGGGCAAACAATATGATAAAAAACATAAACCGAATACCAACAAATCCAGTACGGTATTGCGTACTGGCCCTGTAGGATTATTTTATGCCGGTGATCCGGAAAAGGCCATGCGGGCTGGCTGTCGAGCCGGAGCATTAACGCACGGTAGTTCATCGGCCTATTTGGCAGCCGGTGTATTTAGCGCCCTTGTTTCATTACTGGCAGATGGTGAAGTCTTAGGTTCCGCATTGACGGCAGTGTTGCCTATTCTGCAAAAAGAAGAAAACAGTATGGGGTTGGTAAAAACGCTGATACAGGCAATTGATGAAGCCGTATCCGATCATAATCCGATAAAATCAATGCAGGTATTGGGATTAGGATGGAATGCCGATGAAGCCTTGGCATTAGCTGTATATTGCCTTTTAAAAAATCATTCCCTAAAAGACGCCGTGTTAATGGCATGCAATCAGGACGGAGATAGTGATACTTGCGGTGCTGTTTGTGGAACGCTGGGAGGTGCTGCATATGGAAAAAGTGCTATTCCTAAAAATTGGCTCAATGGATTGGATAGTTTGGATTTAACAAAAACATTGGCGCAATGTTTATATCAGCATTATCAGCATCAAACAACGTAATTTGGCTTTTTTAGTATATCTATTGACATCCTGTTGATTGTACGTATAATAAAAAACATGATTTAGCGATACGTGTTGCGATGATGGGAACAAGCCAACTCGGATGGGAAGGAGACAAACATGATTGAATCAATTGACAGGGCACTGGCGATACTGCAGCTGTTTTTACAAGAAGAACGGCCTTTGAGTATTACTGAAATTAGTAAGACAATGCAATTACATAAAAGTACTGTAAGTCGTACAATGGATACATTGGAAGGCCGCGGATTTGTACGGAAGCAAGCGGATACGGGAAAATATTGGTTAGGCCTTCAAGTTTATTCGTTGGGAATGTTGTTTCGAGAAAAAGAGTTATTTCAAAAAACAGCGTATCCTTATGCTAAAGCATTGGCAATGCGATGTAAAGAAAGTGTGCATATCACAACATTTGCCGAATCGAACGCACCCTATCCGCAGCATGTGATTTTAGAAAAAATAAAATTGCCCCAACGTGTTGATATGGCACCGCCAGTTGGCTCTATTCGTCCCAGTTATTGTGCCGCGTCGGGAAAATGCCTTCTTGCTTTTGCTCCGGAATATACAAAACCTTTTATAGGCTGTAAACTGCAAAAATTTACGGAATATACCATTACTGATTGGAATATACTGCTAAAAGAACTGGAAAATGTGCAGCAGCAGGGATATGCCGTGGAACGAGAAGAAGTAAAATTGGGAATGACTTGCATCGCAGCTCCTATTTTTTCTGACGAGTATGTCGTAGCAGCGATTAGTGTGGCCAGTCCCATTACCCATATTACCAAGGAAATACAACAAAAAATCATTGCTGATGTCAAGAAAACGGCAGCGGATATTACGCAGGCATTAT